>RFHT01000077.1 GCA_003696835.1 Bacteroidota bacterium | reverse complement strand
TGCAGGACTTCGAAAGCTCCACGACATACAACCTCATCTACTTCGATGCCTTTGCCCCCAACGCTCAACCCGAGCTGTGGACCACCGAAATATTTTCCAGGCTCTTTCGCATGTGTGTCCCCGGGGCCATCCTCACCACCTACTCCGCCAAAGGAGACGTGCGCAGGTCGCTCATGGCTGCGGGTTTTGAGGTAGAAAAACTGCCCGGCCCCCCCGGCAAAAGAGAAATGCTCAGGGCACGGGTGCCCTGAGCATTGCTTAGCCATCATTTTCCACATGCTAATGCTCAACGGTCTCCAAACAGGAAGTAAACCGTGATCCGTGGCACCACCGTACTCGTACGGTCAATTAAATTTTCATTCTTTTTGGTATAACTGTTGATGACCACATTGGGCATAATGTTGATTTTTTGTTCCAATTTGTAGTGTAAGCCTACCCAAATAGCATGCTCGTTATAATGCTGAGAGGGACTTTCATAAATGGCTTCAGCATGGTAGTCGAGGTCTGGGTCGTAAAAATCGTAGCGAACAAAACTGCGCCAATTATCTCCCAGGAAGCTCAGGTTATTCGAGAAAAATACCGAAAGCAGCAGGGAGTTGACATCTTTGAGCTCACCCGAAACGGTTTCCGTATTGAAGACACTCGATACTTCTGTGCCAAATGTCCAGCCAGGCTGTTGGACGGAGAAAAACCCCCTTGTTACGGCCCTTTGGGTTCTTTCATCCTTTCGCAAATAATCACCCATCACTTCTATGGATATGTGGGCATTGGCAAGCTTTTTAAACAGAGAGCCTGACAGCTCAAGGTGTTTATCCACACCGGGTTTGTTGCCTGTACCATTGCCTACGAGGAAGGTAAATCCCGAACGGTTATTTTTGTCAAAAGAGCCCGACAAGGATACCCCCTGGTCAACCGACCTGCCCAGGCCACGCAGATCAAGCGCCTCTTTTTCAATGGAACGGTATCCCCAGGTTTTTTCAGGGAAGGAAAAAATAGGCGTCGGAATCAGGCCTACTTTAAAGGAAGAGTTAGGAATAAAAGGCAGCACATTTTTCCACTCCAGATACCCGGTTTTTATGGATAATCCAAACTTACCGCTTGGCATAGTCACGCCTGCGGACCCTTCAAAGAGTACCTTTACACTGAAATCCTCATTAATGTCATAATCGTATCCTAAATACAACCTTCTGAGGTCTGCACCTAAGGCATGTTTTTCAATGCCTGCATACTGCGTTTTTCCCCATACGAGGGTGTCGCCAGCTGCTTTATAAATCATATCGCCAAATATGTATCCCCATATTCTGCCTTTTTGCAGCGGCGATGTTTTCTCGGTTTGCCCAACTACCATGCCTGATGAGAACAAGCCGAGCATAATGATGTAACTCAATACCCGTTTCATAGTAATTTCGACTTTATGTGGACATAATTTCTTTTTATCTCAAAATATTATGCATTTACGGGAAGCAATTTGACCCTGGTGTCATAGTAGGATGCGGATCCCCCTATCACATCTTCCAGGCAAACATTTTCCATGGCACTGTCTGCACGCATAATCGCATTGGTACAAAAGCCGCGTCGGCGTTTTTGCTCACCCCGAATCAGTTCTCCATCAATGTGTACATCATTGGCACCGTATGCCCAGTGGCCATAGTGCCAGGAAACCGCCACAACACCCGGACGCATGCCCTGAAGCACTTTTATTTTGCCTGCCACCGGAATCTTTTCTCCATTTTTCAAATCCCAAATACCCGCCTGGTTGGTAGCAGATACGAGCTTGACCGTTTGGCCATCGCTGAGGTTCATTTCCCGGGCCGTTTGGGCATTGATGAGGAGGTAGTTTTCCGGCTGGATGTTGGCAAGCCAGTAGTTATTGGGGATGGTGCGGGACTGGCCCCCGTGTATTTCCTTGAAGGTAATGAGACTCAGGGGATACTCGCTGTCCTCTACCACCTGTCCGTTGTAGGACATAATGGGTTCCACCGGAGCGATTCCCCAAAACCGCTTGCCTGTATAAGAGTGCCTGCTCATGGCTACATCTTCTATATAGAAGTTCATTTGACCTTTGAGGAGGTGAGGCAGTTTGCTGCCACTGTTGCGGTATGCATCGAAGTTTTCATACCGCCCGCCCCGGTTGAGCACATAAACGACCTTGCTAAACCAATTCCTTCCCTCCGGATCGATGGTTGCCTGTTGCCATCTGCCGAGTTCGTACACATCATGGGTCAAGTGCATTCGGGCTTTTTTAAATGTTTCGAACTCTGCTTCACCTGCATCGGGAACTGCATCGCCTGGCTTGTCGCCTGCGGCAATGTTGGCTACCATTTTGAGGTAAAAATCTTCCTGGCGATAGAAATGCATGCCTGGCCCAAATCCATCCTTGCCGTAGCCCGGCATTTCGAGCTTTTCTGCTATTGCCAGCATAATGGCTTCCATAGAGATGGGCATAGACTCACCCCATACCGTAACTTTATCTACCAGTGAAGAAACGGTTGGCTGCCGTACCTTTGAGGTGAGAACGGGGCAGGCAGGGGTAATGTGGGTGGTTCCCCAGCGTTCCCAAATCGCCGTATCGGGAAAAAGATAATCGGCATACATGGATGATTCGCCTATCACGATGTCGCAGGCGAAGAACAGAGGCACCTTGTTGAGATCTACGAGTGTTTGGATCATTTTATCGCCGGCAGGGGATGCATATACTGGCGTGCCCTTGTGCAAAAACAATGCTTTGATGGGGTAGGGATAGGCATCATCTGCCGAAGGAATAATCTCTTGATAGACATTATTCGTATGGGGCAGCCAGGGGCGCCTGGCCGGGTAGCCATTTTCTCTGAAGAGGGTACTCTCTTCGTAGAAAGATCCTTCTCTTGTGATTTTATGCCCAAAAGCCGTGAGCTTGTTGGGGTGCAAAGCACTCTTGAGGTTAAATGGCTGGCCGTTTTTGCTCCCGTCTTCGTGCCAGTGGCCCCCACCTTTGGAGAGTCCGCCTTTCCAGTCGGGGTTCCCCGCCAGCAAGTTCAACGTTATGATGGCCTGAGCGTTGTAGTAGCCATTGGTGTGCTGAACGGCTCCACGATAGAGCTCTGCCACTGATTTTTTGCCGTGTTTGGCAAATTCCTTGCTGACAGCGACGATTTCCTTAAGCGGAACGCCACTCATACTGGCCCATTCCTGGGGGGAGTGGGAGTTAGCATAGTCGCTGAGCAATTGGAAAGCTGTTTTTACTTTGAAGCCATTCAATTCGCCTTGGTAGAACAACTCCCCTTCTACGGGACGGTTGTCATCGGCAGGGCTTACGGCCACCGGGCGTCCTCCGCTGATGACCACAAACTGATGCTCTCCACCTATGCCTATATCAGATGCTCTGAGCAGCCTTCCGGGGCCATCTTCTTCTATGCGCACCAAGTGGGTGGCGTTTGTCCAGCAAGACTCGTCGTCTGCATGAGCAGCTGCTTTGTTGGCATTGGCCAAAAAGGTTTTGTCATACTTGCCTTCATTGATGAGCCATTGGATCATGGCATAGGCGAGGGCCGCATCTCCGCCTGGTTTTACTGGTAACCACTTCCAGGCTTTGCCAGCAGTTTTGGATAATCTCGGATCTACTACTGCGATTTTCAGCTTGCCGCTCACCATGTTATTTGTAACCAGGTTGCTGAGGTAGGGCGGTCCAAAGTTTGCCTCAAATGCCCCCGTGCCAAAAAATATGACAAATTCACTGTTGTAGAGGTCGGGTTTCATGTGGGTTTTTCCTCCGGTCCATTTCCCGTTTGCATACTGGTTGGTAATCTTTTGGTATGCAATATGGTGCGATTGCTCACAGATGGTGGTGTGCTCGTACCAGTTGGTACTACCAAAGCCTCCGTACATCCAGCGCTTGGCAAACTCTTTCCTTCCATGCTCAATGCGGCCTGCCTGAAAAACAAACTGGTTATTGACCGGGCCAAAATCTGGATGCTCACTGTCGATTAAGGAATCCAAATGGTTGCGGTATTTGGATTTGAAGGCTTGTACAGACAAGCTGCCTTTTGCCACCAGTTTGGCGTCAGCAGCCATCTCTTTGGCCAGCTTTGAATCCCTCAATTTATAGATGGCCCTCAGCCCGGGCACTTCGCGCTTTTCTTCTCCTTCTACATGGCTGAAGAGCTTGCCTCCTTCGATGATTTCATTGATGGCTTGATCAAATGGAATCACCATCCATTTGTTTTCTCCCCGCTTACCAGCCCTTTTCAGTACTTTTACAATGCGATAGGGATCATACAGGCTTTGGATACCAGCCTGGCCTTTGGGGCAGATTCCTCCGTCTATTTTTGCCGCATCTTTGATAGCTGTTTGGTATGGAATGGGTGGGTTCATGGTTTGGGCAGCATAGGGGTTGCCATCTATTTTTGCCGCGATCCCATTCATAACCTTTACCTTAATGGGGCAGCCCGTATGGCACTGCAAACAAACGGAGTATATAACGTTTTCTGCCTGGTTGAGGGGATAATACCCTTCGGGCAAAGTGACCTCCTGGGTAGATGCGCAGGAAGAAAAACCTGCCAGAGCAGCAGTTCCCCCAACTACAGCAGAAACTTTCAGAAAATCTCTTCTGTTGATGTTGGGAGCTCCATTTTCTGTATGTTTATTCGTAGGTTTCATATTCATTTGGTTTGTAGGTTTTCGGTATGAAAGCAAGAGGTATTTCAATTCTATTCATCCAGTATGGGCAAATAACGCTTACCTAAGAGAAACAGCAGGGCAGCCAGAGAAACCGACCATATAAAGAGCAGCCATTCACTGAGACTGGGGAAATAGTTGAATGTAAGCCCCGGCCCGGTATAGGCGTGTACCAAGCCCTCCAGCTCGGGTACAGCAAGGCCAGGCAGCACAATATTCAGGCGAACCGAAATAAAAGTAACTGCAATCAGTAAACCTGCTGTAGCCACAGCACCTACGGACTTACTCCTGGTAAGCAACAGCACGGCAGGTAGTACCACCCCAAGCCCCAGGTGTACGATCCAGAATACCCACCAGTAAGTCCCAAAGAGCATGAGCTTCAAACTCTCTGCCTCTTCTGGTACCGCTTGCCAGATGCCTACTGTTATTTCGGCATATTCCAGCAACACATCTACAGCCAGAAGGGCCAACAGGATTCGTCCCAGTTTAACAATCATGTTTCTGTGTTCCTGCGTGCCTCTTCCCGGCCCCCAGATAGCGGAAATAAATGTGAGCAAGGCGCCTCCTGAGAGAAATGCCCCAACGAGAAAAATGATGGGTGTAAGGCCTGAATGCCAATGCGGACGAGCCCCCACTACCCCAAAAATGGCCCCTACGGATCCATGAAAAGCGATTGCCAGGGGAATACCTATGGTGCCCAAAATTTTGAGCAGGCGCATGCTTTTCTCTTGCTTTTCGGGAGAATCCTCCTTGTCGCCAAATAACAAAAACCTGGATATTTTCCCCCTTAGGCTTGCTTCATCTCTTAGCTTCAGCATATCGGAGCGCATAGCCAACCATAGCTCAGTAAGCAGCAAAATGAAGTAAAAGCTATACAGCCACACCATCCAGCCCATCACGGAAGTAAAGTTGGTTCGCAGCATTAACCGCCAGGCACGACCCATGTGCCCCAAATCCATCCAGATGGTTACCAGGGCACCTACCAGGGTGGCCAGCGCCACCAACAAAGAAAGTTTACCAATTTTTTTGAACTCCGATACCCCAAATACATAAACCAACGAGGACATCACAAAGGCTCCGGCCGACAAACCTATCATGTAAATATAGGCCGCTACCCACAGTCCCCAGGGAATATAAGAGCCGTAATTGGCATGAATATGACCATAAAAAATTCTGTCGTACACCCCAACCAGCCCAATTGCAAATGCCACCAGGGTGATCGTCCAGAATAGTTTCTCGATTTTATTGTTTTGGGTGTTCATTTTGAGTTGAGTTTGAAGTTAATGCATAAATCGCCGACCACTACATCAGATAATACACCTTGGGTTTAGTGCCCATTTCTTCTTTGAGCACCATGATATTGGGTTTACTGATCAATTCGGCAATCAGGCTGTCGGGATCATTCGCATCGCCAAAGTAGGTAGCCCTCCCAATACAGGAAACTACGCACTGGGGTAGCAGCCCTTTTTCGATTCGGTGCAAACAAAAATGGCACTTGCGCACATTGCCTATGGGAGACTTGCCCTCTTTACGGGGGGTTTCTTTTCCATATTCAAAGGCAGGGGTTTTTTCATAAACAGAAGCCCCCTCCCCTGACAGGTATGCCTCCTCCTTGCGGGGAGCATCAGCAACATAAGAATGTCCACTGTCAAATACCCGCGAGCCGTAAGGACAGGCCGTGATGCAATAACGGCACCCAATACATTGCTGGTAGTCAATCTCGACAATGCCATCTTTGCGCATCCAGGTAGCATTCACTGGACAAGCGTTTACACATGGTGGTTTTTCGCATTGCATACAGGGCCGTGGGATAAACCGGCGCGATACATTGGGATATGTCCCTATCTCTTCCTCTATTACCGGCCGGTATATCACCCCATCGGGTAATTTGTTTTCCGCGGCACAGGCAATGGTACAAGCATGGCAGCCTACGCATTTCCGCAAATCAATCACCATGGACCACTTGCGCGCTTCAAGGGGTTTTTTTAAGGCTCGCTGAAGGTCGCGCATCATGCGTATAAGTACATCCTCATCCTCGGTTGGCTCTGGAAGCTTGGGCATTTCTGGCAGAGATACCTCACTGTGATTTTGAGCCTTAGCACCCGAGTCGTTATTAAGCAAGGCTGGCAACAAAAGAGAGGCGAAAATGGTACTGCTGATCTTTTTCAGAAATTCTGTTCTTTCCATTGAAGAATGCTTCTGATCGGAGGAATGAACAGACTTTGATTCCTGGGAGGAGTTGTTTAGCGCTGTCATAATCTAAGTAGGTTGAATGATGACCACTTTATGTGTATGCACCTGAGTGTGCATTACCACAATATGAATGACACGCAAAATTTTTTTGAAAAAATTGGGATATAGGAAGACTTATGTCAGTTTAAGGAATGACACTTATTCAGGTGAGGGAATTAGTTTAGTCATTTTTCGGGCAATAATCTCATTGCCACTCCAGCCGCTGGGGGCAGTTCACATCAACCGACATGCTGCCGGCAAAGAGGGTATCGGTGTGCAGGTTTTCCACTACGCGCCCGCTGAGGTAAGTCTCGGTGGTGTAGTGGTGGGTGAGGCGATAAACCAGGCGCCGGCCGTGCTGCACCCGGCAGTAGATTTGTTCCTGCTGCCGGGTGTGCACATTTAGCAGTTTGTCGGCTTTTACCGTAGCATGCCGGTGCACATACACCGGCGGCGAGCAGGCGGGCACCCCCCACAGCATGCCCGCCATCCCGCCCAGCAGCAGCAGACCTGCTGCCAGCAGAGGCCGTCTGTTGCTTCTCCGCTTTTTTACTTTTAACCACATATAGCAGCTTGCTACTCAGAAATATTCACTGGGCTTTCGGGCTTTAAATGCGTCGGGGTAAAGGCGTTGCATGCGCTTTTCGATGTCGGAGACCGTGACCTGGCCGTCTTTGTTCTCGTCCAGGCCGCTGTTCATGCGGTACATCCTGCTGGGTTGGGCATAGAGCACGTAGGTCTGCTCCTTGTTG
Source organism: Bacteroidota bacterium (assembly GCA_003696835.1). Taxonomy (GTDB): domain Bacteria; phylum Bacteroidota; class Bacteroidia; order J057; family J057; genus J057. The sequence goes on along the minus strand of RFHT01000077.1, from coordinate 3,669 downwards.
ATGGCCCTGGGGTATAGGATGGCCAGGTAGAGGTCGGTCAGGCTTCTGAACTCCCCGTAGCGCTCGCGCACCTGCTGCAGGTACTCATATACCAGCTGCATTTGGTCGTGGGCGGCCATCAGGCGTATGTCATTCATGTAGTATTCTGTGCCCATGCGGTCGTTGAGTTCGCGCACCGTAGGCACCATGAACTGTATGAGGCCCGTGGCTCCACTGCCCCGGTGATTAACGGCAGCAGGGTTGAACCTCGATTCTGAATGCATGACGGCCATGAGCCATTCGGGGGCAATGTCGAGCGCACCACTGACAATGCGCACTTTTTCTTCAAAAAGATGCAGGTCCTCAATGTGTAGGCCCGCCTGATCGAGCATGAACAATTGTTGGATTTCTTCGGACACTGCAGCAGGGGGCACAGCACGATCTGTAAACCATGCCGTGATGGTACAGCTCAGCACGATAAGTGAAACAATCAGGACGGCGGTATGAGTCCTGAGGCTGTTTGCTTTCTTGCTGACCGGCTGGTATAAAAATCCTGTCAGCGATGAAAGGTAGGTACTGATAAAGCCGGGGATATAGATAACAATCTTGCCCAGCTTGTACAAAAAATTAATTAGATCTGAAAAGCTAAGGATGTGAAAATGGCTGCCGGGCTGGTGTCTCACCAGTGTGAAACCACGGGAGCCTTTCAGGCTTGATTCTGGTCCGAATATACGCATAAGGCTATCAAATTGGAGTTGCTTGTAACAGAGTTTCCCTAATTCTATTAGCAACAATACCAATATTGATAGATATATCCAAATTTTATTAGCAATTTGGGCGGTAATTCTGCCTTTGCGCTGATTCATTCGTGTAAGAATACTAATAAAAGTGTCATTTTCTCATATTCAATACTTTCCTTAAAAGGGGCTTGTATGGAATAAATGACAAATTAAAGATACAAATTTCATGGTAATAGTTGGCAAAAAATTTTAGCAAAAAAAAGCGGGGGCCACGATTGGGCGCCCGCCTCAGCAACTACAGTATTTAGAGACAACTATTTAAGCAGTGTTCTGGCAATCACCAGTTTTTGTATTTCGGAGGTACCTTCTCCAATGGTGCAGAGCTTGGCATCTCTGTAGTATTTTTCCACCGGGAAGTCTTTGAGGTAGCCATAGCCGCCGTGAATTTGTACCGCTTCATTGGCTACCCATACGGCCGTTTCGCTGGCGTAGAGTTTGGCCATGGCCGAGTGTTGGGTAAAAGGCAGGCCCTTACTGGCCCGGTCGGCGGCCTGGTAGGTGAGCAGGGCACTGGCTTCTATACGGGTGGCCATGTCCACCAGTTTAAACTGTATGGCCTGGAAGTTGAAAATGGGCTGGCCAAACTGCTCCCGCTCGCGGGCGTACTGCAGGGCCGCCTCGTAGGCACCGGCGGCAATGCCCAGGCTGAGGGCCGCAATGGAAATGCGCCCACCGTCCAGCACGCCCAGGGCCTGCTTGAAGCCCATGCCCACTTCGCCTATTACCTGCGACTCATGTATGCGGCAGTCTTCGAATATCATTTCAGAGGTTTCGGAGGCCCGCATGCCCAGCTTGTTTTCCTTTTTGCCGTGCCGAAAGCCCGGCGTTCCCCGCTCCACAATAAATGCCGTGGAATTGTTGCGCGTGCGGGCTTCGCCCGTGCGGGCGATCACCACGGCTACATGTCCGTTTTTGCCATGCGTAATAAAATTCTTGGCGCCGTTAAGCACCCAGTATGCGCCATCTTTTACTGCGGTGGTGCGCATATTGCCTGCATCTGAGCCCGTGTTGGCTTCGGTGAGGCCCCAGGCCCCTATCCACTCGCCAGTGGCCAGCCTGGGCAGGTAGGTGCGCTTCTGATTTTCGTTGCCATATTTGAGAATGTGCCCGGTGCAAAGGGAGTTGTGAGCTGCTACGGATAAGCCAATGGCTCCGCAAAATTTCGCTATTTCACTTACTGCTGTCACATACTCCGGGTAGCCAAAGCCCGATCCCCCGTAGGTCTCCGGTACCAGCACCCCCATTAGCCCCATTTCTCCCAGTTCTCTCATTATTTCCAGGGGAAACTCCTGCTTCTCATCGTACTCCATCACCACCGGCCTGATCCGCTCCTCTCCGTACCTGCGAATCATGTCAGCAATCATTTGCTGGTTTTCATTCAGCTGAAAATTCAGTCCCTGATCCGTTGCGAAAATTGTATCCATTTTACTTCCTTTTTCAAACAGATACGAAAGCTAACGATTATTAGTTAGCTTTCAAAATCAATTATCGCATGAATGTGAGGAGAGACGGTATGGAGCTTTTCGTGGCCATTGAGAAAGGAGAGTGAAACGAGAAAACTAAAGCCCACCACCTCGGCGCCCAGCTTTTGGGCCAGGCGGGCGGCTGCCAGGGCGGTACCGCCCGTGGCCAGCAGGTCGTCGTGCACCAGCACCCGGTCGCCTGCCACTACGGCATCGGCCACCGACTCAATGGCGGCCTCTCCATATTCGAGCTGGTAGGAAACCGAAATGGTTTCTGGCGGCAGTTTGCCCTTTTTGCGCACCATCACAAAGCCGCATTCGAGGTCCACTGCCATTTGGGGGCCAAACAAAAACCCGCGGCTGTCTATGCCCATAATTTTGGTGATGCCCCGGCCGCGCCAGGGGGCCGAAAGGGCCGAGGAAGTAGCCGCTATTAACTCCGGCCGCAAAAAAATGGGAGAAATGTCTTTGAAGGATATTCCATTGATGGGGAAGTCGGGTACTTCGCGTATGCTGGCCCGCAGGCTTTCAGTGAGGTTCATGGAAAAAGGTTGAGGTTGAATGAATACATTTGCGGCGGAAAGATACGCAGCCAGCCGCTGGCACACAATCTGAGGCTGCATGATTTCTCGCCTATTCGCTTTGCGAATTTCCACTTTATAGGAATCTGCCTTATTTTTAGCCACCCTAAACCCCCAAAGCCCATGTTTGATACCCTCATTTACCAGCAAAGACGTGCCCGCCTCTTGGCACAGATAACGGAAGGTCTCATTTTCTTGCCCGGCAACCAACTCAGCTGCATGAATTATCCGGCCAATACCTATCATTTCCGGCAGGACAGCAACTTTTTGTACTATGCAGGCCTGGACGTGCCGGGCATGGCCGTGATCCTGGATGCCGACACGGGCAAGAGCTACCTCTTTGGCCGGGAACTGAGCATGGAAGACATTGTATGGGAAGGCAACCAGCCTTCCCTCCCTGAGCATGCGGCACGGGCAGGACTAGACGAAGCCCTGCCCGTGGCACAGCTTGCCCCCATGCTGGGCAAAGCCATGCAGACCGGCCGCAGCTTACACTACTGCCCCGTTTACCGGCCCGAAAACCTCATTTGGTTTCAGGAGTTGCTGGGCATCCCCCTCAAAGCCGTCAACCGCCGTACCTCCACTGCCCTGATACGGGCCATTGTGGCCCAGCGCTCGGTGAAGCAGCCCGAAGAAATTCCGGAGCTGCACAAGGCCCTGAATACCACCCGCCAGATGCACCTGGCCGTGATGCAGCAGGCACGGGCTGGCATGACTGAGGCCCGCCTGGCCGGCACTGCCCACGGCATAGCCGTGGGCGAAGGGGGCGAGTTGGCCTATCCCATTATCCTCACCGTCAACGGACAGACCCTGCACAACCACTACCACGGCAACACCCTCCGCAGT
>RFHT01000623.1 GCA_003696835.1 Bacteroidota bacterium | reverse complement strand
CCCGCCGCCTTGCTCAACCCCCGCAACACCTGGAGAGACCCCGCAGAATATGACCAGCAAGCGCAAAAGCTGGTAGCAGCATTCCGCAAAAATTTTGAACAATATCAGGACTTTGCCAATGAAGAGATTCGGGCAGGTGCTCCGGGAGCACCTGCCTCCAAAACCATTAGCCCATGAAGAAGATCGTTGTTGCCACGGACTTTTCTCCGGCCGCACATAATGCCTTTCTCTATGCGGTAAACCTGGGCGCCCATTTCCGGGCCGAGGTGATCCTGCTGCACATTGCCCCGGTGGTCTTGTCTGACGCCGGGATGGGGGCATTTGTGCGCCAAATGAGCCCGGAGTACACTGCCGTGATGGCGCTTGAAAAGTTTGAGCAGTGGGAAGCCGAAATCCCCCCCGAACTGAAGCAAAAAATTCGCTTCAGAACGGAAATGAAATCCGGCCCCACCATCTCCGAAATCCTTCGCAGCACCGAAGAACTGCACCCCAGTATGCTCGTAATGGGCATGGAAGAAGAACCCCACCTGGGCGACAAAATTCTGGGCAACACCATCACGAGCGTCATACAGCGATGTAGCGTGCCCGTGATGGTGGTACCGGAGTCGGCCAAATTCCAGGGCATTGCCCACATTGCCTATGCCACCAACTTTGAGCTGGAAGACATACGCGCCCTGGACCAGGTGCTGGAATTCGCCCATCGCTTTAACGCCAAAGTGCATTGTGTGCACATTCGCAGAAATGGGGATGAAGGAGACCGCTACAAGCAGGAAATCCTCAAACGCGCCTACCAGCCCGACATGACCATGGATAAGCTGGACTTCAATGTACTGCGGTATCCCGAAGTCATTGACGGGCTGAACAAGTACGTGGAGGAACACCACATTGACCTGCTGGTGATGCTCACGCATCAACGAGGCATTTTCGGGCAATTGTTTCACAACAGCCATGCCAAAGGCATGGTCATGCACAGCAAGGTGCCCCTTTGGGTGTTTCAGATGAAGGAGACCGCATAGCGGCATTTTATTCTAAGCAAAAAGATTCGCAACTTTATCCGCTGTTGTTTGCAGACTCACCCTATACATGGCAAAAAAACCAGAAATAGATATCGTCAGGCTCAGTACCAGCTTTTTTGAATCCAGTGCCGATGGATTGATTGTGACCAATCAGCAGGGAAAAATTGTGTATGTCAATACAAAAGGGGCTGAACTGTTTGGATACGAGGTGGATGAATTGATGGGCCAGTCCGTGGAGGTGCTGCTGCCTGCCGCCCAGATGGAAAAACACCAGCGCCTGCGTGAAAATTATCATCGCAACCCCCACCCCCGCCCCATGGCCAAGGGCTACGGCCTGAAAGGAAAGCGCAAAGACGGCAGCATTTTCATGGCCGAAATCAGCCTCAACCCCCTCCAGCTCGAAGCCGGGCAGTACGTGGTGGCCCAGGTGGTGGATGTAAGCGAACGCAAGCGCCTGGAAGCCGCCCTGAAAAAGGAGCAGCAGCGGTTTCAGCAATACCTGGATGTAGCCAACATCATCATCGTGGTGCTCGACCGGGAGCAGCGCGTGGAACTGATCAACAAGTACGGAAGCGAGCTGCTGGGGTATGAGGAGGCAGAATTGCTGGGCAAAAACTGGTTTGATTTGGTCATTCCCGAAGAGGAGCGGGAAAAAGCCAGGCAGTTTTTTATGGAAAAAATGCAGCAGGAAGAGGCCTATGCCCAGTATGAAAGCAGCCTGCTGAGCCGCACAGGTAAACGTCACATTATAGAATGGCGCAATACTTACTTGCGGAATGAGCAGGGAGAGGTAATTTCTACCCTGAGTGCAGGCATTGACCTCACCCACCACAAACAACTGCTCACTGCCCTGCAGGAAAGTGAAGCCCGCCTCAAAAGCATCATAGAAACGGCCCTGGATGGCATCATCACCATAGATGAAAAGGGCACGGTACAATCGGTCAACCCAGCAGCTGAGCGCCTCTTTGGGTATTCGGCCGGGGAAATTATTGGCCATAACATTTCTATGCTCATGCCCCAGCCACACCGGGAGCAGCACGATCACTACATACAGCGTTACCTCAGCACCGGCCACAAAAAAATCATTGGCATTGGCCGCGAGGTCAGAGGCCTGAGAAAAGACGGCTCTCAATTTCCCTTCTGGCTGAGTGTAACCGAAAACAGGCTCTCCGGCAGAATCCTTTTCACCGGCATGGTTCACGACCTCACCGAACAAAAAGAGGCTGAGTCGGCCCTGAAAAAGCACTCGGAGGAACTGGAAAAGCGGGTAAAGGCCCGCACCGAAGCCCTGGCCCAGGCCATCAGCGGGCTGGAAAATGAAATCAGGGAGAGAAAACAGGTAGAAAAAGCCCTCAAGGAAAGTCGGGCACAGATCCAGGCCGCCCTGGACCGCGAACGTGAGCTCAACGAGCTCAAATCCCGCTTTGTGTCCATGGCCTCGCACGAGTTTCGCACCCCCCTGGCTACTATCCTTTCCTCCATCAACCTCATCGACAAATACCACGAACCCGACAAAAAGGAAAGGCGCATCAAGCACATTCACCGCATCAGGTCTAATGTGCGCGACCTCACCAACATCCTCAACGATTTTCTCTCCCTCAGCAAGCTGGAAGAAGGCAGAGTCAACGCCAACTACGAGACCTTCGACCTGCCTGAACTGGTAGAGGAAGTATGCGAAGACCTGCGTACCCAGGCCAAAACTGGCCAGCAAATTCTGTACACCCACAAGGGCGGGCAGCAACAGGCCTTTCTGGACATCAAGTTGCTCAAGCAAATCCTCCACAACCTGCTCTCCAACGCCATCAAGTATTCGCCCGAACATTCAGAAATACGCATAGTCTCCAAGATTGACGACCAGCACATACGCTTTACCATAGCCGACCAGGGCATTGGCATCCCCAAAAGCGAGCAAAGCCAGCTCTTTACCCGCTTTTTTCGCGCCCACAATGCCACCAACATACAGGGCACCGGCCTGGGCCTGAGCATTGTCAAAAAGCACGTGAAGCTCATGAAAGGGGATATTAGCTTCACTTCTGAAGAAGGTGTGGGCACTACGTTTTCTCTGAGCTTTCCCGTGCAGCAGGACTGAGCAAGGCTCAAAAAAACAAGATGTTACCCCTGTTTGACCCCGGACGGGCTAAGCCAACTCCCTTGCCCCGCGGCTTTAGCCCGGGGCTTTTTGGAAAAAAACTAATGGATGCTTTAGCCCGGCACTAAAGTGGCCGGGCCAGGGAGCCGGGCCCGCTGAGAACGGTTGTTGCATCATACCCTTCCAAACATCTTTTAGATGTCACCTTGAGGTTGGGCTGCGTGTTGGCTTGGTGCGCCGAAAGGTCTCCTGCCTTCCGCGCAGCGGGAGAAAATCATATTGTGTTGCCATGTTCCGTACCTACGGCACGGGTCCCCTGTTTTG
>RFHT01000622.1 GCA_003696835.1 Bacteroidota bacterium | reverse complement strand
CTTCAAAGGCTTGCCTGTGCTTTTTTGCTTTTTGCGGTACATATTCGTTTTTAGAATGAGAAAAGCCGTAAGCGTATGAATAGACTCAAAGACAATGTCATAATGAAATATAGTACATTTACTTTCATAGGATTATAGCAGTTTATTCCCTCAGCAAATAAACGAGTGGATTGTCATTTAGCTTCAAGCTGTGATAGATTTCCATTAAATGGGGTTGGGTGCGGGTATAAGTTTCCCATTCATTTTTGGACAGGCTTGATTTGACTGCCTCAAGCTGCTCAATAAACACAGATGGTTCCATGAGTCTGTACATCGTATTTCCTGCGGCAGCCTTCGGCAAATTGTCGAAGGAGGTGTCATATATTAGGCCATGAAATGCGAGGTCGTCCATAATTTGGTGGGCCACCGTAGGGATGCCCTTGTTTTTGGGATAAAAAACATGATACCAATGGCCTTTTTGTCGAAAGGCAAACAGGATGAGGTGATCTGTTTCAAAAAAACCAGCAAGGCGGTAAGCATAGGCAGATTGCTCAGCCGTTTGCATAAATTCAGCCACATCCTGATAGGCCGTAGCATAAAAGTCGGCCGGAGTTTGGTACGGGCCAAATTCACAAACAAACCGGTATTGAACTCCGCTGGGCTGCAGGCTGTAAATGGTGTCGTTAAAAGAATGTAGAAAGGTGAGCCGACTGCCATAGGCTGAAAAATTGACCAGATCCCGTGCATGCAGGTAGCGGGCCTCATTTGCGTTAACGGTAAAGAACTGTTTCAGGGGGGTATGCTGCCGCTTCGAGTAAAAAACCAGCTTATAGCTGTTTTCTTCCATCAGCATATTTCCACAATAAAATACATACAGATCCTCCGAGAGTTTGGAAAAAGATTGAGCAACAAAGGGGATGTTCCATTGCTGCAGGTAGCGTCCCTGCTGGTCGTAGGTAAGCACACTCCTGGATACATTGTCCAACACCTCTATGGTGTCTCCGGCTGAGCTAAGGTGCATATCCGTTAATGAGACATATTCTCCAGGGCCTTTTCCTTTTCGGTTGATTTGAAACACAAAGGCTCCAGTCGTATCAAAGGCAAAAATGGCACTGTTACACATGAAGTAAAGCTTGTCGCCCCTGACCTGAAGCTTTCTGACCTCATCTATGAGGTGGTTCTCAGAAGTGGCAAGCCGAATAAAATCAGCAGATCGAAACATGCCCGAAAGCCTTACTATTTCGGCCTTGTCGGGATTGAGCTGCAAGGAGCTTACACCTGTCGGCAGCGATGTGGGAGTGGTAGTGGCAGTGGGCTCAGGAGCACATGCCATTAGTACCAACATACTGATGATGAAGAAAGGGGGAGATTTCATACAGCAAGTACTGCTAAGTTTTTCTACATAAAAAGGGTGCCAACTTGAAATGATGTATTCAAGCTGGCTAAATAATGCTGTAATGATATGGAAACCATATCATGGGCAGGCAGCCGCATAACAATGCGCTTCATTTGTATTATCACAACAAAAATATGTTCCGGCTTGATTCATCATTAACGGGCCGCAATTGGGGCTGCCTGAACCAACAAACTCAATTTTGGAAACTACTGTGGAGGAGCTATAAAGTTGGTTATCAGATGTTTCTTCTGTATAGACCAACATAGAAAGTACAGCTACAAACACAATCACGGAGAGGGGCGCAATCAACTTTTTCATAACACATACCATATTAAAGGTGAAACAAAAAGATCACCCGGATGATTCTACTCATTAGAACGTTCTGTGGGTAAAGCTAAGGAGCATATATGGATATTCAGTGCACATATTTGTGCATTTTTGAATTTTTTTGCAGGCTGGCAAGTGGGGGGTATTTGTAGAAAAAGCCCTCACCGCTGCCGGCTATCAAACTGCCGCCAGAAGGCGGGGCGGTAGGGGACATTGTTGAGCGCCCCCCAGTAAGTACCCGCCGGCAGCGCATCTCCCGTGGGGTCTATGCTCAGAGTGGACAGCTCCAGCTCGTACACATAGGGTTGTACCTCACTTTTTGTGGGCAGTTTGAGCTCGCCCTCCAGCCTGGCCGAGATATAGGCCGGGTACCATGTGCCCTGGTAGGGCCGGTAAGTGCGGATGAGGCGAGACCGCTGCATACGTCTGAGAGCAGGTATTCCGAATTCGAAAGCGGGCTGAAACTTAGTTTCCTTAAAATGTATGATATGCTCTTCCTGCAAAATTGCAAAGTCAGATATCCTGATAATCAGCCGCTCGCGAAAAAGATTGGCTTTTCTCGCCCTGACAATTCCTTTAGGCAATTTAACCATGTTAGGGTGTTTCCAATCAAAACGGATTACGTAAACGCTGTCTTGTCCGTAGAGGTCTATATTTTCCAATACTATATTGGTCAACTTTTTCAGGCATTTTTCATTTGTTTGTGGGCATTCCAATAGGAACGGAACATAAAAGTAATCACCGGTAAGACTCATAAATAAGTGCAGGTTGCTGGAATCTCCCATATTACCGTTTAGCAAATTGCGTCTTTGCAGAATAAATGGGAGAGGTTGGATTACTCCCTCTGCCACTTCATGGTACAAAATGGTCTGGGTATGAAACATGAGGGAGTCTTTGGTGGTTTGTTTGGCGTCATAGAAGCTGGTGATGCGGCAG
>RFHT01000013.1 GCA_003696835.1 Bacteroidota bacterium | reverse complement strand
GTTAAGTTTGCCGCCAAAATGAATGCCTATTCCCGCCAGACTGAAGACTTTCAGCGGGGCGTCAAAGCCCTGCTGGACGAGGAGGAAATTCAGTGGTAGGCATGCCACTGACAGATGCGGCCCGAATTTTTGTTTGATTTGAGGCTACTGTGCTTTATTTTAGTTTTTATGATCGATTTCCCCTACTTGTTGTTGAGCATCGTCTTCCTGCTTCTACTGGCTTTATTTATCCCCATTCATCGCATGGCCAAAGGGCGTGCGCAAACACCCCGCCTCTGGGAAGGTATCTTATTGCTGCTGTGGACCCTGATATGGATGGGCATCCACTTTTTCCGTGCAAACCTCTCTCAGTGGAGCAGCCTCTCTTCCCGGGAGGGAACCCTGGCGGTGGCCCTGGGCATGAGCCTGAGCCTGGGGGTGTATGTGTTGCTGTGGCTGCTGCTGAAGCGAAAGCCCAGGCTAAAGGCGTTTGAAGACAAGCTCAATGAGATAGGCGACCCTCCCCAACATCCAGATCAGCCTAAGTAACACTATTCCTCTACCTCCTCCCGCAGGATAGGCTTCATGGTTTCAAAGTCGAAAAGCGTCATGCGCTTGAGCTGGGCCATGGCCACCCAGTACTGACTCAGGGTATTGACGTAGGCCTGCTGGGCGGCGTCTTTGTCGCTTTGAGCAATGAAGAGGTCCTGTATGCTGATCTTGCCCACCAGGTAGCGGTTCTTGGAAATTTCGTAGCGCTTTTGTGCCACAAAATCCGAACGCGTGGCGATGTCGAGTCGGCGGCGCAGTTGCTTGACCTGCCCCACCTGATAGATGATGTCGTCTCTGAAATTGCGCTCCACCATTTCAATGCGTTCCTCGTTGCTTTTCTGGCGGGCCAGGGCAGCATTGAGCTGGGCTTTGCCCCTCCCCCACTGAAAAATGGGCATGTCCAAAGAGATGGTAAAAAACTCCCGGTCGGTGAGGTTGGAATACGACTCCGAAAAGGCCTTGCCTGTACTGTTGAGCCCAAAGCGGGCGCTGATATTGGCATTGAAGCCATTGTTGCGACGGGCCTGAGCCACGCTGCGCTCTGCCTGCAGGCGGTTCAGCTGGTTTTCGTGCTTCATCCGGCTGTACTGCATGGCCTGTTCTACGGCAAATTCAGCATCTACGTCAAACTGGGGATAAGTATCCGGGGTCACCAGCTCTATTTGCGTTCCTTCCGGCAGCCTGAGTTGGGTGCGCAGATTGGCCAGGGCGCGTTGGTAGGCCAGTTCTGCGCTTTCATAGCTGGCCCGGGCATTCATGAGGTTGAGTTCGCTTTGAAGCAGCTCATTTTCGGCAATCTTGCCCACGCTAAAACGCCCCTGGGAGATTTCATAAATGGTGTCATTGGTGGCCACATTAAACTCGGCCTGCTTCATGTTGAGGTAGGCCGAAAGGGCACTGAAATAGGTCTGGGTAATCTCCACAGCCACATTTTCCATCTCCTCGGTATAGGCTATTTGTGAAACTTCGTAGCGCACAGCTTCTTCGGTGCGGTCCCAGCGCAGGTTGTTGAGCTGAAAAAGGGGCTGAAAAAAGCCGATGGACAAGGGAGTGCTCGACCAGAAGGATCCCCTGGCCGAAGGGGGCAGGTTATCCCCCAGGTTGATGCGGTTGGCCAGGCCGGTAGAGAAAAACACAAAGCCTCCTGTGAGCGGGATTTGCTGGCGCAGCTGTAGCTCCAGCTCGGAATAAAACCCCCGCTGGGTGATAAAGGTGTAGGAGCCATCGCTCAACTGGTAGTTGGTAATGGAGCGATCCAGACCTGGCAGCCCCCCATTGAGGCTGAGCTGGGGTTTGAAGCGCGCCCTGAATGCGATGTAATCCATGCGGGCAGCATGAAGCTGCAGGCCCGCTATGCGGGCCGAGGGGCTTTGCTGCTGCCCCATTCGCACAGCCTCTTCCAGACTGAGGCGCATTTGTGCCCGCCCTGTATGCAGGCTGCCACACAGCAACAGCAGCATACAGAAATAAGCAAAAAGTTGTTTGTGCATGAGATTGAGTGTTTTTAATTGGTGCGGATTAATTGGACCGCAGCGAAACCACGGGGTCCTGTCTGGCAGCCTGCCTGGCAGGATACAAGCCAAAAACGAGCCCCACGCCTACGGCTACAAAAAAGGAAATCACCACCGACCACAGCGATACGATGGTTTCTATATTGGCAAAAGAAGCTACAAATTTGCTGATGACAATCCCCAGGATGATGCCGATGATGCCCCCGCTCACACTAATGGCTATGGCTTCGCACAAAAACTGCAGCACCACATCGCGCTGGGTGGCTCCCAATGAAAGCCGCAACCCGATTTCCTTGATGCGCTCCAGCACGGAGGCCAGCATGATATTCATGATGCCTATGCCGCCTACAATGAGTGAAATGGACGCAATGGCCCCCAGCACAAAGTTGAATATTTCGGTGGTCTCCTGCTTTTGCTTCAACAATACTTCTGGCACCACCACCTCAAAATCCACCACTTCGTTGTGGCGGCGGGTGAGCATGCGGTTGCACACATCAGCCAGTGGCATCATGTAGCGGGTGTCGGCCACTTTTACCACCAGCTTGTCAAGCTGGTGGTAATTCACATCATCGTAGTTGAGTCGCCCGCGGCGGTCGTCGCGCTCGGCCCGGCGTATGCGGGAAGGGGTAATGCGGGTACGGTTTTCATAACGCAGCAGCATGGTTTTAACGGGAACATAAATGTCCAGGTCAAAATTGCGGATCCCCAGGTTGCTGAGGGAAGAACGGGTTTCCTGCGACAGCTTTCGGGGCTTCATGATGCCCACTACCTTCAGCCACAAATCTCCCACTTTGATGGTTTTACCCAGGGGTTCTTCGGTGGGAAAAAATCGGGCTTTGATGTCGTATCCAATGATGCATACGGCATAGCCGTACTGCAATTGTTGCTGGCTGAACACCTTGCCTTCCATGAGGCTGAGGTTCTGGTCCTCAAAGTAGGCATTGCTAACCCCTACCAGCTTGGTGCTTCGCTTGCGTCCGTTGCGGATGGCCACGGCTTCTTCTACGATTTCAGGACTTACGGCCTTCACAAAGGGGAGCTCCATCAGGCTGCTGGCATCGTGCAGACTGAGGCCGGGGCTGAAGCGCCGTCCAGTTGCGCCTTCTTCTCCCTCTTCGTTTTCACTTTCGGCATCCACGTCAGCCTCTTCTTCGCCCACGCTGCCTTCTACCTGCTCCACCACCGGCCTGATGATGATATTGTCCACGCCCAGTACATCCATCTGGGCCAGTATTTCCTGCTGTGCCCCCCGGCCAATGGCCAGCATGGCAATGACGGAGGCCACTCCGAAAATGATGCCCAGGGAGGTGAGCAAGGCCCTGAGTTTATTCTGGCCAATCGCCTCCAGGGCGATCTCGAAGTTGTAAGAAAATTTTCTCAACATGGCAAGGAGATAAATGTGTGCGGGTAATGGATAAATTTCAATCAATGAGGATATGGAGCAAACAGCCTTACTGCCTGTCGGGGGCATGTGTTGCGACAAATCCCCGCATAGGGCTTACTGCCCTTCTCCAGCCAGGGGCGGAGTGGGGTTTTCGAGCCGTATGAGGGTAAGGGCTTCTATATGTTCGACCTCAGGGATGGACAAATAGATGCGGTCTTCTGTTTTGAGCCCTGCGAGAATTTCTACATCATTTTCGTTGGACATGCCCACCTGTACTTCCTGGCGCACAATGCTGCCTCCTTCCCTTTTGAAGACGTAGCTCAGGCTGTCGTTGGCGTGCAGGGCTTCCAGGGGGATAAAGAGGGCTTCTGCTTTTTCTGCAATCAGAATTTCATTGCCGGTGGTCATAGCAGGGCGCAGGGTGGTGTCTTTGTCGGTGAGTTCAATGACCACTTCAAATACCTTGGAATCGGAGTTGGGGCTCTGCCGCCCAATATTGGCCACCTCCCGTATGCGGCCGTTCAATGCTTTGTCGGGCATGGCGTCCAGGGTCACCTTTACGCTTTGTCCCTTCTCTATTTTTTGAATGTCAATCTCATTCACATAAGTGAGCGACTCCATCACGCTGAGATCGGGCAGGGTGGCTACGGTGGGGTTCCAGGGCTCAATGGTGGAGCCCACGGTGCGCTTGCGGCCGCCCCAGTCGCGGTAATAGATCACCATACCCGGTGCCGGGGCCTTGATGGTAAAAGCTTCGAGCAGCTTTTGCAGCTCGGCCAGCTGATTCCTTTCCCGCATCATGTCGGCTTCTTTTTCTTTTACCTGTGCCACCGATTTGGCCACTTGCTGAGCATAGCTTTCCACGGCCTGGTCGTAGGCACGTTTGGCCCGGTCGTAGGCCAGCTTCACCTGCTGCTGCACCGAAGGTGCTTCAAACTTGGACTGCTCCATTTCGGCCTCTTTCACCTCCATGTCAAATTCGAGGTTTACGATGGCGTTTCGCTTTTCCGAAAGGGTGAGGGCGGTATCCAGTATGGCCTGGGTGTATTGAGTACGGGCTTTTTCCAGGGCCAGTTCGGCCTCGGCTATTTTGGTTTTCAGGGGGGCCGGGTCCAGGCTGGCTACCTGATCGCCCGCCTCTACCACCGTACCTTCCTCTACCAGGCTGGCAATGCTCATCTGGTAAATTCCTACCGTCTGCGCCTGGCGGGGCCCGCGTATGTCAATGGAATTTTTGGCCCGCAGCTCTCCGGTTGTGTTAACGGTAACCTGAAACAGGCCCTTTTGGGGGGAAATCAGCAGCTCGGAAGCTTCCTTTGGGCTGCTGCCCATCAGCTGCCAGCCAAGCAGGGCTACTAGCCCTATGCCCAGTACAATAAAGATCCATCGTCTGTTTTTCATGTTGGTGCTGTATGAGGTGAGTCAGGAAAAATATACACTTGTGAAATAATTCGAACTGACAATATCGGCCTAAAAAGCCATACTTGCAAAGCTGATCTTGCGAAATGGGCAGCAGAAGCGGCGAAACAAATTGCATGACTGTATAGAAAACGTGCCGGCATACAGAAAAGGTTCAATGCTAACTTTTTCAAATAGTTTTCCAACACACAATTTTCCAAAACACGAAATTAAAAAACCGTTCGGCTTTAGTAAAGGTATTTATTTTTCTCTTGCTATGTCTTCAAATTCTGTTTAATTTGCCCTGTTCGTTATTTTCCTTTCAAAAAATTGTTATTTCCCCATAAAGAAGTTATTCTTTAGCGTTTCACAAACCCAGCAAAAGAAAACCACTGATTGGGTTATGATTGGTATCCCCATAAATCGGGACAGCTTGGTTCCCCAATAACCCATCTCCTCCGTGTGGCTCATCAAGCAATCCCAAACCATGCCTAACCGGCCTTCGTACCCTGCGCGAACTTAGCGGCTAATCCATTACCCTACAAACCACTCCACGGTGCTACCAGCTATTGCCCCAAACTTGCATAGTGAAGCAAAAATGAGCAAATTGTGGCGGCTCTGCCCGGCAGTGCAGAGCATGTATAATTTGTAAGCTGTACCAATATGTCCCATGTAACCCTCAATCGGGAAAAGCCCCTGCGTCAGCCGCTTATACTGACCGAAGAGCAACGCATGCTGAAAGAAGCAGCACTGGATTTTTTCGGCAAAAAATCCCCTGTAAGCGCTCTGCGCCAGCTACGGGATACAGCCGACCCCCTGGGCTATGACCCCCAGCTGTGGGAACAAATGGCTGAGTTGGGCTTTACGGCCCTCACCATTCCGGAGGCCTTTGGCGGACTGGATTTTGGCTACGTGGGCCTGGGACAGGTGCTGGAGGCCAGTGGCCGCAGCCTGGCGGCCACCCCCCTTCCGGCCACGGTATTGCTGGGAACCACGGCCCTGCTGCTGGCAGGCAGCCAGACCCAAAAAGCGCAATACCTTCCAGTCCTTGCCGGAGGCGGCAAACTGCTCACCCTCGCCCTGGAAGAAGGCCCGCGACACGATCCGCTCTCCACCAGCCTCACAGCCACCCAAAAGGTTGATGGGTTTTATTTGAGGGGCCAAAAAACATTTGTGCCCGACGGACACGTGGCAGATGCAATTGTCGTAGTGGCCCGCACCGCCGGCAAAGCCGGCGATGTACATGGCCTCAGCCTCTTTCTGGTAGATGCCAGCAGCCACGAACTCAAAAAGGAACGGCTCATCATGGTGGACAGCCGCAATATGGCCAGGCTGAACTTTGAAGAAGTACACACCGGCAGCGAAAGCCTGCTGGGGGAGCTGCACCAGGGGCATCAATTGCTGGAGCACATACTGGACATTGGCCGCATCGGCCTGACAGCCGAAATGCTGGGCAGCCTGCAGGAGGCCTTTGAGCGCACCCTGGCCTACCTCAAGGAACGCAAACAGTTTGGCGTTCCCATAGGTGCCTTTCAGGCATTGCAGCACCGCGTAGCCCATGTTTACTGCGAAATAGAATTGTGTAAATCTGTGGTGCTCAGGGCGCTGCAAGCCATCGATCAGCAGGAAGAGGGCCTCAGCCTGTATGCCAGCATGGCCAAAGCCAAAGTGAGCCAGGTATTTGAGCGGGTGAGCAATGAAGGCATACAAATGTTTGGCGGCATTGGCATGACCGACGATGAGGAAATCGGCTTTTTCCTCAAACGGGCACGTGTGGCCCAGCACATGCTGGGCGATCAGCGCTTCCACCTCGACCGCATCGCTTCGCTCAAAGGGTTTTAATTCCTCTCCTTAAACGGCACAACAACTCAGCTGTTTCACATCCTTGCGGAAGGTAATGGCCGCCAGCTTAATGCCCTCTGCAAGGGTGAGGTAAGGATGCAGGGCATTGGCCAATTGCTCTGTGGTGATGCCATACCTGATGGCCAGGCTCACTTCCATCACCAATTCTCCCCCTTCGGGCGCCAGTATTCTGGCACCCAGTAACTGATCGGTTTCGGGATTCCGTATGAGCTTGATAAATCCCCGCGTATCCCGGGCAGCGATGGCACGTGGTACCTCAGAAAGGGGCAATACCGTCACTTCATGGGGAATGCCTTGCCTGGCGGCCTCTGCTTCGTCCATGCCCACTCCAGCCACCTGCGGGTCGGTAAATACCACCCAGGGCAGAGCCGTGTAGTCGGTGCTGCTCTGCAAGCCAAAGGCGTTTTCGGCAGCCACCTTGCCCTCCAGTGCCGCGGTGTAAACGTATGCAGGTGTATGGATACAATCGCCCGCAGCAAAAATGTGCGGGACAGCTGTTTGTTGCCGCTCATTCAC
>RFHT01000621.1 GCA_003696835.1 Bacteroidota bacterium | reverse complement strand
TTGGAAAAATGGGTGCGATGCAGCTCGCTGCTCTGAGTTTCACCTTTCCGGTGGCTTTGATCATGGGCAGCATTGGGGTAGGCATAGGTACAGGGGCATCGGCCGCCATTTCGCGGGCCATAGGTGCCCAGGATGAAGTGGAGACCAGGCGACTCACCACCGACAGCATGCTGTTGTCCTTTATTCTGGCTTTGCTTATCATAGGCGGCGGAATATGGAGCATGGACCCCCTCTTCCGGCTGCTGGGAGCTGGAGAAGAGGTGCTTCCCTACATCAGGGAGTACATGTATATCTGGTACATCGGGGTGCTGTTTGTGATGCTGCCCTTTGCCGGCAATACGGCCATACGTGCAAAAGGCGATACCCAAACACCCGCTCTCATCATGGTATGCATGGTGGTGGTCAACATGGTACTGGATCCCATTCTCATTTTTGGGTGGGGCCCCATACCTGCCCTGGGCATGTCCGGGGCAGCATTGGCTACGGTAATTGCCAGAACCATTTCTCTCATTTTGGGCATGTACGTGCTGCACGTGCGCTACCACCTGCTTAGCTTTGCGCTTCCTACGCTTACACGGGTGTTTCAATCATGGAAAAGAATCCTCCTCGTGGGCTTTCCCGCTGCGGCCACCAACCTGGTCATTCCCTTTAGCACGGCATTGATCACCCAGCTGGTAGCCGGTTATGGACCCGAAGCGGTAGCCGCCCTGGGGGTGGCAGCCCGCATAGATGTATTTGCCGTGATCACGGTTATTTCACTTGCCAACGTACTGGCTCCTTTTGTGGGGCAAAATATTGGAGCGCGGATGTGGAACAGGGTGCGGGAAGGGATACACAAAAGCCAGGCCTTTGCCCTGCTGTGGGGTGTGGCCATGTTTGGCCTGTTATTTTTTACCGGCAAATATATTGCGCCTTTGTTCAGCCATTCGCCTAAAGTCATAACGGCCACCCTGCTCTACCTCTGTATAGCTCCGGCAGGCTATGCCGCCAGAGGACTTTACATGATCAACAATACCAGCCTCAATGTACTCAACAAACCCCTGCAAGCTTCCCTGGTAACCCTCATACAGATGTTTGGGGTGTATCTGCCTCTTGCTTACCTGGGTTCTTACCTGTTTGGATTGGGAGGCGTATTCGGATCCATGGCAGTATCCTATTATGTCGGTGCTGCCTTTTCTTTTGTATTGGTGCGCAGAATCATCAAAAAATTTCCCCAAAAAATTTCCCCGCAGCCTAAAAACCCTGCTCCCAGGGAAAAAGAATTGGATTTAAGCCCGGTGGTATGAATGGGCATCCAGCTTGATTTCAAAAATGACAAATGCCTCGCCCCAGTGTTTTTCTTCCCAAAGGGCCTTCATCTGAAAATCGCAGCCAGCAGCGATGTGGCGGATACTTTGTATGTCACAATCGGCCGGCAGGATCATATATACCCTGGATGCCTCATAAATATGATCGGGCAGCTGAGTGAACAATTTTTGAAAAAACTCAAAATTGGCACCACAGTAATAGGCCATGTCAGCCTCATCCACCGGATCGCGGGGGTAGCAGGGCGGGTTGATGAGTATGTAGTCGAAGAACTGATAGAATATTTCGTCAAACATGTCGGAGCGTATCACCTGCACCGGCAAGTCGTTAAGTTGGGCATTGGTCAGGAGGTTTACCGTGGCTTTATGGCTGATATCAGCCGCCACCACTTCGGCCTGCATGCTGGCAGCATAAATGCTCAACAGGCCACAGCCCGCTCCCAGCTCGAGTACTTTCTTACCAGCCAGCGACTCCCCGGCCAGCCAGTTGGCCAGGCAGGTGGTAGAGGGGGAAAGCCCCGGGTGAAATACACCCGGGAGCACCACCACCTCTATATCGAGCCAGCGAAACTTATGCATACGACTCATATACCACCTTGCCAGGGGCTTGCAAAGAGGAAACAGGCTTTTTTTGAGGGTATATGATAATGGCGTCATGCGCAATAGCAGCTTTTTCCTTTACAAGCAAAATTAATGCGAGTTCTTTCCAAAGGACAAAATGGCATCTTCGATGAGGTCGCAGCATTCATGAATTTGTTCCTCTGTAATCACCAGCGGGGGGGTAAAGCGAATGATGTTGCCATGCGTGGGCTTGGCCAGCAGCCCCCTGTCTTTCAATGCCATACAGATGTTCCAGGCCAGGTTTCCGCTTTCATCATCATCAACCACCACGGCATTCATCAGGCCTCTACCTCTTACCTGGCGCACAAGGGAGGATTTTTGCTGAAGCTGGCGCATCCTGTTTCTGAAAACTTCTCCCAGCCGGGCAGAATTTTCTACCAGTCCCTCTTCTTTGATTACATCCAGGGCCGCACGTACCACAGCGCAGGCCAGAGGATTGCCCCCATAGGTGGAGCCATGCTCACCTGGCCGAATGGTGAGCATAATTTCATCGCTGCTCAGCACGGCCGAAACCGGATAGGTACCTCCGGATATGGCCTTACCCAGAATGAGCATATCGGGATGAACGCCCTCATACTCAGCTGCCAGCAGCTTGCCCGTTCGTCCCAGGCCTGTCTGCACTTCATCCAGCATGAGAATAACGCGGTGTTTTTTGCACAGGGCAGCCGCCTGGCGCAAATAACCCTCGTCGGGCACATACACCCCGGCTTCCCCCTGTATGGGCTCCACCCAGAATCCACATACCCGGGCATCGCTCAGGGCCTCTTCCAGGGCCTGCAGGTCGTTGTAGGGTATGATGCGAAAACCGGGTGTAAAAGGCCCGAAACCCCGCGTGGCTGTGGGATCGGTAGAGGCAGAAATCACGGTAATGGTGCGCCCGTGGAAGTTGCGCTCCACTGCCACAATTACAGCCTCGTTTTGCGGAATGCCCTTTACCTCGTAGCCCCACTTTCGCGCCAGTTTAATGGCCGACTCGTTAGCCTCAGCACCCGAATTCATCAACAGGGCCTTTTCATAGCCAAAATATTCACACAGATATTTTTCTGTGAGACCCAGTTGGTCGCTGTGAAAAGCACGGGAAGTAAGCGTGAGCCGCTCGGCCTGCTGCTTGAGGGCCTCAATGATGCGGGGATGACAATGCCCCTGGTTGACCGCGCTGTAAGCAGCCAGGAAATCGTAGTATTTTTTGCCTTCCACATCCCACAAAAACACCCCCTCTCCCCGGCTGAGAACCACGGGCAGAGGATGGTAGTTGTGTGCGCCATATTTGGCTTCCAGCTCTATAGCTTGCTGTGTACTCAGGGTTTGTTCCAACATTTCTTTTTCTTTTTGGGATTACAAAATTCTTTTTCCTAATGCCGACTCCAGTAAGTTCACGGCTACTTCGGCCGTTTTGTTGCGAAAGTCCAGGATGGGATTTACTTCTGTGATTTCCATAGACCTGAGCATGTTGCTGGCCGATATGGTCTCCATCAGAATATGGGCCTCGCGGAAATTCAGGCCTCCGGGCACGGGCGTCCCTACTCCGGGCGCCAGATCAGGGTCGAGGCTGTCCACGTCAAAACTTACGTGCAGGTGATCTACTTGATCCCGGAAGTTTGTTATCACTTCCGAAATAATGGGAAAAATGCCCCGCTTGTCAATGTCGGACATGGTGTAGGCCTTCACCCCCGCCTGGCGGATGATCTCCCGTTCGGGCCCGTCCACACTTCTGATCCCGATGAGAGCCACCAACCCTGGCGAAAGTTTGGGACTGAAGCCGTAGATATTGGTCAGGCGTTCGTGCCCTATGCCCAGGCTGCATGCCAGGGGCATGCCGTGCACATTGCCCGAAGGAGTGGTTTCGTGGGTGTTCATGTCGGTGTGGGCATCTATCCATATTACGCCCAAACGCTTTCCTTCCTTGCGGCAATGAGCCGAGATGCCAGCCCGGCTTCCAATGGCCATGGAGTGATCCCCCCCTATAAATAGGGGGAAATGGCCTTTGTCCAGGGCAGCTTCCGCTACCGGGGCAAAGCGCTCCGAAGCCTTGACGATTTCATCCACATATTTCATGTGTTTGTCTTTCACCTTCAGCTGGCCACTGATTTTTACTTTGATGTTGCCTTTGTCCTGCACCTTATAGCCCAACGCCCTTATGCGGCGCGCAATACCTGCGATCCTCAGGGCCGAAGGCCCCATATCTACCCCACGGGTGTCGGCTCCCAGGTCCATGGGAAATCCAATGATGGAAATTTTTTGCATGCTGTGTATGGATTAGAAATGAATGAGAAATGAAGAGAAGGTGGGTAGTGCCTCACTCCATAAAACCCGTAAACCAATGAGGGTAAAAGCGGAATATGAAATACAAGTAGTCCATTACAGCAAAATCCATAAGAGGCCGCAATATAGCAGTCAGTAGTTGTTTGGGCAAATTTAATACATAGGTAATATTTATCCCAGATAAGGTTAGCAGCTTTGTTGTTTTGGGCCTAATATGCCTCCAAATCTACAGTGTTCATGATGGCAGGCTTTGCGCGTCTGCGCAATATTCTTTCCCCTCATGTATCCGGTTCTGGGTCGGCAAAGCCGAAGCAGTATATGGGGAAAGAAGCGATATATTCCCTGGCGCTTCTGTTGTTACTGGTATGGGTAAATGTATGGATGCTGAAGGAAGCTTCAGCATCCAATGGCTTTTGGGTGAGTATCACCAACATTACCTGTGCAGCAGCATGGTGGTGGATACTCAGGAGACTCAGCAAACGTTATGAACAACTGCTTGCGCAGGCTGCAGAAAGCCAGCGCAGCCTGGCAGCGGAGCGCGATGCCCTCAGCGCCCGCCTTCATACAGCCCGACAGCATCTTCAGCATGCCAGGCAGCAAAAAAACCATTTTCTCCGGGCACTAAACCGGGAGATCAAAAGTCCCCTTTCCGAAGCCGTGAAACTGCACGAGATCCTCATGGACACCGATCTGGACGAGGAGCAATTCACCCTTGTTTATGAATATAAACAACATCTGGATCGCATACTGGATCTGATGGAAATGATGCAGCAGGATGAAACAGCAACTGCCGGCCTGGCCCAGGCAGAAACCTTTGAGCTGATTACCCCCATAGAAGCAGCCATTGATTTGCTGCAACCTGCAGCACGCGAACACCACATCGCCATCAATTATTACGTGGATGACCAATTGCCTATTGCCATAGAAGGCAAGCCCCTGCTGCTGCAGCAAGTGTTGGTACAGCTGCTGAGCAATGCCATACGGCACAGCCAGGCTGATGAGGTGATCGTACAGGCCCGCTTCACCGGGCACGAGCCGGCAGGCATACGGCTGCAAATAGCCGTGAGCGACAGCGGAAAGGGCATGGACCCCGGCATGGTGACCGCACTCATGGCAGCGGATAACCCGCCACCGCAAACAGCCGCATCCGGTACGCTGGGTTTTGGGCTTGTACTCGTACAGTCGCTGGCCAAACAAATGGGGGGCAGGCTGCGGGTGGAGAGTGAAAGGGGTATGGGCAGCAGCTTTTACCTGGACTTCATAGCCAGGGAAGCTCCATTGCCTCCTGCCGCTTACCAGCAGGGACCCGAGGCACTGCGGGGGCGCCACCTGCTGCTGCTGGACGACAATCCCACCAACCTGCGCATACTTAGCAGGCAGTGCGAAAAGCTGGGCTTCTGTGTACATGCTACGACGGACCCAGCCCGGGTGATTCCTATGCTACGTCAATTCTTTGAAGTGGAAGCGGTGATCCTGGACATGCTCATGCCGGGCCTGAACGGCGTTCAGCTGGCCCAACAGCTTCGCAGACACCCCCTGGGCCGTAAGTTGCTGCTCATTATGCTGAGCTCGGCAGGGCGCCTGCCCGACAAAGGCGATGTACAGCTCTTTGACGCTTACCTGCCCAAACCGGTGCGCCAATCCAGGCTGAACGAAGTGCTCATCCAGCTTTTTAAAGATCAACCCAGAAAAACAGCTACGATCTCCGAGGTAGAACAACAGGTGTTGGCTGAACATGCACACAAATCCCTGCGCATATTGGTGGTAGAAGACAATGCCATCAACCGCAAAATCGTCATGCGCATGCTCGAAAAGCTCCACTATCAGCCTCATTTAGCCCAGAATGGGCAGGAGGCCCTGCAGGCGGCACGTAGCATGCATTACGACCTCATTATCATGGACCTGCGCATGCCCGTGATGGACGGCCTGCAGGCCTGCCGCGAAATTTTGCAGCATTATGAGCAGGAAACCCACCGGCCCGTCATCTTTGGCATGACGGCCAGCAGCATCAAAACTGAGCGCGAACACTGCCTGGCCGCAGGCATGGACGACTTTTTGCCCAAGCCCATCCGCATGCAGGTTTTGGAAAGAAAAATTTTCCAGTGGTTTTACGGGCAGTGAATCGGCAAAAAAATAAGGGGCGCTGATCCACTCAGCGCCCCCTCGTCTATACTAAATCTACCTACTAATTGCAGCTTAGTTCATCAAATCGTTGCCTTCCATGTTCACGCGGTTATTCTTCCGCTTGAAGAGGGATACGTCCGGCTTGCCAAAGCGGTAGGAAAGGTTGAAACTTACTACCTGGGGGTTGCGAATGCGCCAGCTGTCCTGCACAAAGAATGCCGACTCGCTATGGGTTCCGCCTTTGCGGCTGCGGAATACGTCCCGCATACTCAGGGTTAAGGAAACCTTGCGCTTAAAGAGGTCCTTGCGCAGGGCAAGATCCACATACCAGTTGGGCAAGGTGTAGCCCTGGGCCGTGTTGGTTACTCCCCGCCAGTGGGCATAGCGTCCGCCGCTGGAAGGTGTAAAGGCGGCCTTACTGCGATATTCTCCCGAAATCTGCAACCTGAAATCTGCGGGCAGTTTAATGCTGAGGTTTTCCTTCAGGTTCCAGGTAAATTGCTCATTCACCAGGTCCTGTTCCACATTTGAGGCATCTACCCGGGCATTGTACATGTTGAGGTTGGAGGTCAGCTCAAATATTTTGAAAAAGGTGTTGCGCATGCTAAACTCCACCCCATAAGCAATGCTGCTGTTGGAGTTGGTGTAGCTGGTGATAAGGATGTCCCTGTTCAACACCTCGTTGTATTCCGAGAATTGATAGGCCGTGATCAGATCAGAAGCCTGCTTAAAGTAGGCCGAAATGAGGAAGTCATTGCCACCTTTCATGATATTCTGGTAACTCACCTCAAAGGAGTTGGTAAACTCCGGCAGCAGGTTGGGGTTGCCCCGGCGCAGGTTCAGGGAGTCGGAAAAGTCGGTAAAAGGCAGCAGCTGGAAAAAGTTGGGCCGGTTGATACGACGGGTGTAGGAGGCCTGCAGGTTGTCTTTTTCGTTGAGCTTGTAGGTGACAAATGCCGATGGGAATAAGCTCAACGGATAGTCATTTTCAAAGGTATTTCCCGATTCGGGCAAGATACCCGTGTACTGGCTGCTCTCGGCACGCAGGCCCAGCATGTATCCCCACCTTTTAAACTGATGCGTAAAGGTGGCATAAGCTGCATATACCTGGTCGTCGTACTCGTACTGGTCGGCGAAGTTGGGCACCCGCACGTAGGCGTCCGTCAGGGGGTCATATACCTCATTGAGGTTATCGTTGGAGAAATGCCTGATGGCAGCGCGAAGTCCGGTTTCCAGCTTGATATTTTTGGTGATGGGATCCACATAGTCTGTCTGAAAAGTAACAAAGCTCGTTCCTCCATCTGTTTCCTGGCGTTCACGGCTTTCCAGGCTTCGGGTAAGGTAGTTGGTGTGAAAACTTCCCATACCGCCAATGGATACCCGGTTATAGTTGATGTCGGCAGTTAACTCCTTCCCATCTTTGGGGTAGAGATGCTTAAATAGAACAGATCCCCCAACATTGCGGAAGCTGCGCTCAGTCTCGGAGGTACGTATAGCCTCGCTGAACGTAGTACCTGAGTCAAAGAGGGAGTCCGTGCGTATGTTGATAACATTCATGGGGGTGAATTTGCCCCGGGTATAGGAGCCCGAAAAGGTCAGCGTGTTTCGGTTGTCCATAAACCAGTCCACGCCACCGCGTATATTGGTAAAGCGGCCGGTAAACTCATCCTCACTGGACTGAAAAATATTGGTGGCCGGGTTGCCAAACAAATTGCGGCGTTCGGTTTCGCCCTCCCCTTTGCTGACGCGCTGGTTGCTGAAGGCGCTCAAAAATACGTTCACTTTGCCTTCGCGCAGGTTGATATTTCCTCCTGCATTATAGCCCCCGCGGGTATCTGCTCCCAGGCGCAGGTTGCCGTTATAGCCTATACGGCGCTCTTTTTTCAGTACAATGTTGACAATTCCCGCCTGCCCGCCGGAAGCGTCGTAGCGGGCTGAAGGGTTGGTAATAACCTCTACCTTTTCGATGGCATCGGCCGGGATCTGGTCCAGGGTAAGCGTAGTAGGCCGCCCGTCCACAAAAAATTGAGGCGAGGCATTGCGCAGGGTGAGGTTGCCATCCAGGTCAACAGATAAAGAAGGCACATTTTTCAGTGCATCCTCGGCCGTACCGCCAATAGCGGTTACATCTTTATCAACCCGGTACACCTTCTTGTCCAGTGCCAGGGTTACAGAGCTTGCTTCCGACTCAATCACCACTTCGTCCAGGGTAACATCCTGGGTAACGAGGGCAATATTTCCGAGGTCTTTGTCGAAGTTGCGGCCTTCAAAAGCCACTTCCCGCTCCAGCTCGGCATAGCCGAGCAGGGATATTTTGAGGATAAACTTTCCTCTTACCGGCAAGTTTTCCAGGCTAAAGTCGCCGTTCTCAGCGGTGAGCTGGCCGGCTATCAGACGTTCCTTTGTAGTCTTGGTTTGGGGATCAACGCTTTGGGCCCAAAGCTGAACGGCGGCATAACCTATCCCTTTTCCCTGATCATCCACTACCTTCCCATAAAAACGGCCCACATTCATCTGGGCATTGTTACCGCCCCAGTTACCTCCCTGCGGTCTTTGTTGGGAAAAGGCTGCAAAAGGTAATAACAAAATAATCAGGCATATTCCAGCCCAAAGTCGTTGTACTTGTGTTGAGTTTTTTTTCATCGGCTAAGTATTATGTTGAAATGATGCATTTGCTTCTGCATTGAAAACACCCTCAAATACGACATTGTTTCAGTAGAGATACATAAAAGTAGATTGCTGCACCAATTGTGTAGATTAACCCGCCCAAACCGGCGACAAACGGCAGAGGCGCTCCGAAAGCTGCGTAAAATACACATTCTTGGCGTTGATCTTCATGATTGAGGTATTCATCGACTTGGGTGTAGCAGCTTACATTTTTTGTCGTATGTTAGGAAAATGATAACTTAAATGTAAAATGTGATGAAGGCACAACGCCAATGGTTTCCCCTGATTTTCCACCTGCTGCTGTGGACCGTATGGATAGGGCTGCCCATTATTAATGCGGGGGATAATGAGCGCTTCCGTCTCTTCAGCCTATGGATGATTCCAGTAAGCCTGACCAATATTCCGCTTTTTCTCATCAATTCAGAGTGGCTGATTCCCCGCATATACAGACAAAAAGGAGTTGCCGCTTATTTGTTTTCTCTCATCCTGCTGGCGGCAGCATTTTCCGTGCTTCAATATTTCATGAAAGACTGGATCATACCCGACGAACTCCGCTTTCACCGCCTGGCGGTTTTCTGGACGGTGGTACCGGTGATATTTGTGCTGGCCATCAGTACGGGCTATGGCTTTATCATGGAGCTGAACAAGCAGGAAAAAATCAGGCAGGAGGAACAACAGGAACGCCTGAAGTCCGAACTTTCGTTTTTGCGTTCCCAAATCAGCCCGCATTTTATTTTCAATATCCTCAACAGCATTGTGTACCTCATCCGCTCCAAGTCGGAGCTGGCCGAAACGGTGACCATCAAGCTATCGGAACTGATGCGCTACATGCTCTACACTTCTGAGGCCGGACAGGTACCCCTGCACACTGAGCTGGAATACCTCAAAAACTACATTGCCCTTCAAAAAATTCGCTTTGGAGAGGACGTGGACATACAATTCAACATTGAAGGCGCTGAGGCCGGCCAACACATCGAGCCCATGTTGATGATTCCATTTGTGGAAAATGCATTTAAACATGGGGTGGGGATGATCGAGCAGGCGAAAATCGATATTTTTATCAAATTTGATGAAACTTCTCTGGTATTTTTGGTGACAAACAAATTGAGCCCGCAGGCCTCAGAGGACAAAGATGCCAGCTCTGGCATTGGCATCCGCAATGTAAAGCGCAGGCTTGAATTGCTTTACCCGGACAGGCATCAGCTCGACATCCGGCAGGAGCAGGGGCTGTTTCGCGTGGAGCTGAGGCTGCTGTTTTCCACTGACAAAACCCGAAAAACTTCTTTCAAACACACTTTCGCATGAAAATCAAATGCATAGCCGTTGATGATGAAAGCCTGGCCCGCAAACTGCTGGAAGAAAACATTCGCCAGATTCCCTTTCTCGAATTGGTAGGCAGCTGTAAAAATGCCTTTGAGGCCATGGAGGTTTTGCAGCAGCAAAGGGTTGACCTCATGTTTCTCGACATACAAATGCCGGGCTTGCTGGGCACCCGCTTTATCCAGAGCCTGAACAACAAGCCCATGGTGATTTTCGTAACAGCCTATTCCCACTATGCGGTGGAAAGCTATGACCTGGACGTGGTGGATTATCTCATGAAACCCGTAAGCCTGGAGCGCTTTACCAAAGCAGCTTTTAAGGCGTTGGAGATATTCAGGCTCCGCCAGCACGATGCCGCACCCACGGCCTCGCTTGCACAGCCAACTGCCCCCGATGCCCTGTTTGTAAATGTGGAGTATGCCCTGGTCAAAGTCGTTATTGCCGACATCACCCACATCGAAAGCATGAAGGACTATGTGAAAATTTACCTCAAAACGGCCCCCAAACCCGTTTTGACCAAATCCACCCTCAAGGCCATGGAAGAGAAGCTTCCCCCCGACCAGTTTATGCGGGTGCACAAGTCCTATATCGTCAACCTCAGGCAAATTGAATCCATTCGCAACCATCAGATTTCCATAGGCCATCATGAAATACCGGTAAGTGAAAGCAATATGTCCGAATTGCTCAAAAATCTGAAGTATTCGCGCTAAATGATTATACTTGCCTGCATACCGCTTTAATCATCACTCCATGAGCAACTTCAGAACCATTCTATTCAGCATGTTATTTCTGCTTACCTCCTTTTGTCCTCTGTTGCAGGCACAGGTAGGAGTGGGGGCTGCGCCCGTGAAGGGTGCAAAGGTATATTTCGACGGTAGCCGCAAGCGCCTCGACAAGCACTGGACCTACTGGGCCGGGCCCCGTCTGGCTGCCAGCTTGCCCATCAAATGGGAAATAGTGGCCGACCCCGTGGATGAAGGCACCGCCATGGACAGCAATGACCCCGCCGCCGCTGGCGGCAAATACGGCGCTGCCGACATAGTGACCAAGCAGAAGTTTCGCGATTTCCGGGCACATGTAGAGTTTCTAATCCTGGAGCCAGGTGGCAACAGTGGGGTGTATCTGCAAAACCGGTATGAGATACAGGTGCTGGATGGCGACTCTTCCAAGCATGGCATGGGGGCCATCATCAATGAAACGCCTTCGCCCTATTACGCATACCATGGCCTGGGCAAATGGAATGCCTATGATGTGGTGTTTCGGGCTGCCCGCTTCGACAAAAACGGAAATCGTACGGAGAAAGCGATGGTTACGGTTTATTTCAATGGAAAGAAGGTACATACCAACCAGCCCATCAACCAGGTATGGGGCGGCCCCAACTCGGGCATAGATGGCGGCAATGATGGGGGAAAAGGCATTACGGATACCCCTGGTGGCCTCAAGCTGCAGGCAGAGGGGCACCACGTGCTTTACCGGAATATCTGGATCAAAAAACTCAACCTCAAACAGGCCAATACCGACTTTTAGGAAGGCAGCCACAGCCCAAAAGGCCAGGCGAAATGAAACAGTTATTTTAACGTGAGTTCGGGATAGCCTGAGGCATTTTTCTAATAAGCATCGTATTTCCGTGTTTAGAGAAGTCAGAAGCCTCTTACTAACTTTCCTGAGACAGGAAGCTGATTTCTTCAGAAAAATAGCTATTTTATTTAATACAAAATCCAGTATAAATTGGGATTCGGTATCTATTCAGCATATACCTGCTGCAAAAAAGGGGGAATACCCCAATAGTGCCTTCATTGACCATGCATGAAACCTTGTTTTTGTCAACCACCCCCCGGCTCCTCGTTGACTCACGGATCTGCTTATTTTCAAAGGCGTTCGCGAGCCCTTCGGGGTTATCCCACTACCCCGCTCGCTCGAGGCCTAAGGAGGGGAGGTGAAGGTTCGCAGGCGGCGCAGCCGCCTGCCCCGGAGAGCTGAGCAGGCGGGTAATGCACCTCCACCGGGGGGCAGACAAAGCCCACAGGGCCGCCCTGAGGTCAACCACCCCCCGGCCCCTCCTTATCCCTGCCACGCCGCTCGCGCAAGGCCTAAGGAGGGGAGTTGAAGGTTCGCAGGCGGCTGCGCCGCCTGCCCC
>RFHT01000620.1 GCA_003696835.1 Bacteroidota bacterium | reverse complement strand
TTTTGTCAACCACCCCCCGGCCCCTCCTTATCCCTGCCACGCCGCTCGCGCAAGGCCTAAGGAGGGGAGTTGAAGGTTCGCAGGCGGCTGCGCCGCCTGTCCGAAAAAGCTCCCCTCATTTTCAAGGAGGGGCTGGGGGTGGTTGACACAAGTCATTGAAAATGAGTAACTTACAACAATTGTTTTGTTTTTTTTCACCCAGAGGGTGCTGAATAGTTAGGAAATTCGTATCAAAAATAAACGATTGATAATCATGGCTTAATATCCCGAACTCACGTTTATTTCAAGCAGCTTCCCCTCCAGGTTCAAGTATCACCTTGAGACAGCCCCCTGCTTTGCGGTCAAAGAGCTGATAGGCTTCTGCTCCTCTGGAAAGGGGAAAGTGGTGGGTGATCAGGCTGGTGAGTGGTGTGTGTAATTTGTGCAAAAGCGGGTAGAGCGTCTCCATATAATCTCTGGCCGGACAACGGCCAATGCAGAAGGTGAGGTTTTTGTCGTAGGCCGCTGTGGGAGAGAAAGCAAACTGCCTGCTGGTATGAACGCCCACCACCGAAAGGGTGCCGCCCGGACGCAGCAGGGAAAAGGCAAGCCTGCTGGCAGCTTCGCTGCCAACAGCCTCCATCACGGCATCGGCTCCCCTGCCGCTGGTAGCAGCAAGAATGTGATCTTTTGGATCAGTGGCCTGATAATTGAGGGGCACGGCCCCAAACTCAGCTGCCTTTTCCAGCCGCTCAGGCACCGCATCTATGGCAAAAAGCTGCTCAGCGCCCCGCTCCCGCGCGGCCAAAATGGTGAGCAAGCCCACCGGCCCACAGCCTACCACAACGTAAACCCCTTCGGGTTTCAATCCGGCCCGGTCGGCACAATAAAAAGCCGTGGCCAGGATGTCGCCTGTGAGCAAAGCCAGCTCTGGCTCTGCATCCTGCGGATATTTCCAAAGGGTGCTCTCGGCCAAAGGTACCCGCACGTACTCAGCCTGGGCACCGTGCAGCCCCGCTCCGCCCTCCCGCCAGCCGTACAGCTGCCCCTGCGTGCAGCGGCAACTGAGTCCCCTGCGACAGTAAAAACATTGCCCGCAACTGGTCGTAAAGGGGCTCGCCACCCGGTCGCCCGGGCGCAATTGTTTTACTGCGGACCCACAGGCAACTATTTCCCCCACAAACTCATGCCCCATCACCGTGCCCGCATCCAGGCCGGTTTCGCGCCCGTGATAGATATGCAGATCTGAACCACAAACGGCAGTTTTGTGTACTTGTACAATTGCATCGGTATCTGCCTCCAGTTGGGGATCTGGCATACGCTCATAGCTGAGCTGCCCGATATGCTGAAATACTAGTGCATGCATAAACAAAAATCATTTTAGGTTTTCTGCCCGGAATCCACCTCTTTTGATGAACTTTGGGCACTGATCAAAAGTAACACAAAACCATTGATTTGAAAGGCTTTCAAATTTCTGCTTCATACACCGGACTACTGGGAGCAGGCCTGGCTTTTGCCGGGGCAGTAATGTTTTCGGCCAAGGCGGTATTTGTGAAATTGGCATACCAGTCTGGTATAGATCCCCTCAGCCTGCTGATGATGCGCATGCTCATTTCGCTACCTTTCTTTCTTGGAATTGCCCTTTACAGCCGCAAGCGCAAAGGAGCCACCCGGCTTAAAACCCCTGAGCTCGTGCAGCTCATTGCCGTAGGCATGCTGGGCTATTACCTGGCCAGCTGGCTGGACTTCGTGGGCCTGCAATACATCACGGCCAGCCTCGAACGCCTGGTGCTCTTTGTGTATCCCACCATGGTAGTGGTGCTGGCCAGCCTGGTGTTCAGGCGACCCATCAGGCGAGAATATTACCTTGCCCTACTCATTACCTACCTGGGCATTGCCCTGGCTTTTGCGGACAAACTCGACTGGGGCAGCCAGAAGGCCTTGTGGATAGGCGCCTTGTGGGTATTTGGCGCAGCCTTTGCCTATGCCTGCTTCCTTATAGGCAGTGAAAAACTCATCCCCAAAGTGGGGGCTGTGCGTTTTACAGCCAATGCCCTTACCGCATCCTGTGCCGGGGTAATCTTGCACCAACTCATCGCCATACAGGGCCTGGGGCTGGAAGGCTGGCCCACACAAGTGTATGTGCTTGCAGCTTGCATTGCCCTTTTTTCTACGGTTATTCCCAGCTTTCTTTTTTCCAAAAGCATCGGGTTTATCGGTGCCAGCAAAGCTGCCATTATTGGCAGCGTGGGGCCCGTGTCCACCATCTTGCTGGCATGGCATTTCCTCAATGAACACATTTCCCTCTTTCAGATTCTGGGCACTGCCCTGGTGCTGGTTGGTGTGGGCATAATCAGCTTGAGTGCTAAAAAAGGCTGAAATTGATTACCTTTGAAACCTGAGTATCATACAAAAACTGCTTTACATGAAATTATCTGCTGATCTCGTATGCGCCAGCCCCCGTGGATGGGTGGAAACTGTGCTGGAAAATTTTGATGAATTTCTCAAAGACCACGCCGACTGCGAGCGGAAGGCCTCGGCTATGGCCATGAGTTTTGTAGCCAAGTACCCCGACCGGCTGGAAATCATACCGGAACTAATCGAAACAGCCATAGAAGAGCTGGAGCATTTCCAGCGGGTATATCAGATCATGCAGGCCAGGGGAGTACGCCTGCCCCAGCGCATGAAGGAAGACCTCTACGTCAAACAACTGCTCAAGAGTTGTCGTACCGGGCGGGAAGAACGCTTTATGGACCGCATGTTGTGGGCTTCGGTCATTGAATGCCGGGGAGCAGAACGCTTTCGTCTGGTTTACCAACATTTGCCCGAAGGTGAACTCAAAAAGTTTTATCACGAGCTGTGGGCTTCGGAGGCCAAACATGGACACATATTTGTAAAAATGCTGCTGAACTATTTCCCTTCAGAACCGGTTTACAAACGTCTGGAAGAGCTCGTTGCCCTTGAAGCCGAGGTATTGCAAAGCTTGCCCCTCAGGCCTGCATTGCATTGAGAAGGTGAATACCGGTAAAAAAAAGAGGAGGTACATAATGGTATATACCTCCTCTTGGTTTACAGAAATGTATCCCCTGTTTAACGCGTTTTCATCAGTCGCAACGTTTGGTTCACATCCTCATTGGAGATGTGGAGCAGGTACACGCCTTCAGGCAAAGCTGATACGTCCAGTTGCTT
>RFHT01000619.1 GCA_003696835.1 Bacteroidota bacterium | reverse complement strand
CCGCCTGCCTGCCCATGCTGGCAGCCCTGCTGGCCTGCATGCTGCTGGCCTGCCAAAGTGGCCCCTCTGAAACCGCAGGCGAAGCTCCGTCACCCGCAGATGTTACGGCCCTTAGCCCGCCTGACCAGCAGCCCAGGCCGCTAAACCTGAAGGACATTTACCAGGAACTGGGCTACCCCCAGGCAGCTTACGAGGCTGGCATAGAAGGCAAGGTGGTGGTGAAGGTACTCATCGATGAGCAGGGGCAGTATGTGCAGCACGAACTGCTGGAGGAAGGCCATGCCCTGCTGGCCACCGAGGTGGCCAAACACCTGCCCAAACTTCAATTTGAAGCTGCCCAGAAAGATGGCAAGCCCGTACAGGCCTGGGTAAGCATTCCCTTTGTGTTTAAAAAGTCGTGAGCACAGCCTGTAACAGCCTGTGAAGGGGCAAAGGAAGCATCGCTTTTCCTTTGCCCCTTATTTTTTGTTGTGCGATATAGTTGAAAATGAATCAAAATTTATTTATATCTTTACTTTCGTGCATATTGCTTTTTTCAAAAAAACAATGGATTACTGGCGTTTGAAGTCACTTGAACCCATTCCTCCAAATCCTTAACACTCATTTCATCATGGCTATTTTTCAATTAGTAGTTAATGGCAAAAAACAGCAGGTGGATGTGGCCCCTGATACCCCTCTTTTGTGGGTACTGCGGGATCACCTTCAGCTGCCGGGCACCAAATATGGCTGTGGCATTGCCCAGTGTGGTGCCTGCACCGTACACCTCGACGGTACAGCCGTACGCGCATGTTCGCTACCCGTCTCCAATGTAGGCGACAAAAAAGTTACCACCATCGAGGGCCTTTCCAAAAACGGCGACCACCCCCTGCAGCAAGCCTGGATCGAACACGATGTGCCCCAATGCGGTTATTGCCAGGCCGGCCAGATCATGAATGCCGCTGCCCTGCTCAACAAAAACAGCAAGCCCACCGACGAAGAAATTGCAGAAGCCATGAATGGTAACATCTGCCGCTGTGGAACCTACCTGCGCATCAAAGCCGCCATCAAAACGGCAGCCAGTAAGTTGGGCTAGGCCAAAGGCTGAGCCTTCAGCGGGAAATTTAACGGCCATGCAGCTGCATGAAATGCTGCCCCTGCCTTTCCCACGCTCAGCCCCGCTTTTTGTTCCAAATGGCAAACGCTATTTATCCAAATTTTTAACCTTTTCCTCATGACACTCATTAAAACAACTTATAACAGAAGGTCCTTTTTCAGGACCACTGCCCTGGCCGGCGGCGGCATGATGCTGGGCTTTAGCTGGCTGGCCTCCTGCAGGCCCACTCCAGAGCAGGTCAAAAACATGCCCAAAGAATGGTTTAACATCAACGCCTTCCTCAAAATCGGAGACAATGGCGTGGTGACCATCATGTCGCCCAATCCCGAGATCGGGCAAAATGTAAAAACGGCCATGCCCATGATCGTAGCCGAAGAGCTGGACGTCAACTGGGACGATGTGGTGGTAGAACAGGCCGGGCTGGATACCGAGAAGTTTACCCGCCAGCTGGCGGGCGGCAGCCAGTCGATCCGGCAGGGATGGCAGAGCCTGCGCATGGCCGGTGCCACGGCCCGGGCCATGCTGCTCGCAGCCGCTGCCCAGCGCCTGCAGGTGCCCGTAGAAGAGCTCAGCACGGATGCGGGGGTAATTAAGCATGAAAAAAGCGGCCAGACCCTCAAATACGGCGAGGTGGCCTCGGCAGCTGCTTCGGTAGAGGTGCCCGAAGAGGTGGCCCTCAAAGACCCCAAGGACTTCAAGATCATTGGCACCAGCCGTAAAAATGTGGATGGGCCCAAAATTGTGCGGGGCGAGCCCCTTTTTGGCCTGGACATCTACCGCGAGGGTATGCTGGTGGCCATGATCGAGCACCCGCCTGCCTTTGGCATGAAGCTCAAGTCGGTGGATGCCACCGAGGCCAAAGCCATGCCCGGCATCAAAGACGTGATTACCATCAAAAGCTATCCCGATGGGGTAGAAAGGCAATGGTCGGACGTCAATGCCTTTCCGGAGCTGGTAGCCGTAGTGGGCAATAGCACCTGGGAAGTGATGAAAGCCAAAAAAGCCCTGAAAGTGGAGTGGGAAGCTGCCGAAACCCTGGAAAGCAGCGAAGACCACGAAGCGGAACTCACCCGCCTGCTGCAGCAAAAGCCGGCCAAACCCGCCCGCCGCGACGGCAATCCCGAAGCGGCCTTCCGCCGCGCTGCCCAGGTGATTGAGCGCACGTATAGTGCCCCCTTCCTGGCCCACAACCCCATGGAGCCCATGAACTTCTTCGCCCATGTTACGCCGGAAAAGGCCGAGCTCGTAGGCCCGGTGCAAACGCCGGAGTTTTTGCGCAAAACGGTGGCCGCCGTGCTGGGCATGGACGAAGGGCAGGTCTCCATCATGCTCACCCGCATGGGCGGGGGCTTTGGCCGACGGCTGTATGGCCACTTTGGCGTAGAAGCAGCCCGCATTTCCCAGCAGATGCAGGCACCCGTAAAGCTGGTTTATACCCGTGAGGACGACATGACGCAGGGCACCTACCGCCCCGCCTACAAGGTGATGTATCGCGCCGCCCTGGACGGCCAGGGCAAGCTCATAGGCTGGCACGTGCGCGGCGCCGGGGTGCACGGCAGCCCGCTCTTTCACAACCGCTTTCCCGCAGGTGCCGTGGACAACTACCTGGTGGAAAACCACAGCCTCAACTCCAACATCTCCACCGGCGCCTGGCGCGCGCCCCGCTCCAACTTCATCGCCTTTGCCGAGCAGTCCTTCCTGGACGAGGTGGCCAAAGCCGCAGGCAAGGATCCCATCGACTTCCGTCTGGCGCTCTTTCACCGGGCCATCCAAAACCCCGTGGGCAAAGAAAACGACTACGACGCCAAACGCTACGCCGGGGTGCTGCAGCTGGTGCGCGACAAATCGGGCTGGGGCAAGGAAATGCCCGGGGTACACCGGGGCGTTTCGGCCTACTTCTGCCACAACTCTTACGTGGCCCAGGTGGTGGATGTGGCCATGAAGGACAACCAGCCCACTATACAAAAGGTGTGGTGCGCCGTGGACTGCGGCATCGTAGTCAATCCCGGCAGTGCCCTCAACCAAATTGAGGGCGGAATTGTCGATGGCATTGGCCATGCCATGTATAGCGGCCTTTCCTTCAAGGCGGGCAAACCCGACCAGAGCAATTTCAACACCTACCGCCTCATTCGCCATAAAGAAGCACCTCCCGAAATAGAGACTTTCTTTGTGGACAATGGCATAGACCCCACTGGACTTGGGGAGCCTTCCCTGCCCCCCATTGCCGCCGCCGTGGCCAATGCCATGGCCCAGGCTACGGGCGAACGGCTGTATCACCAGCCCTTCATGGTGAAAACCCTTACCCTCGAACGCGAAATTCGCTCTATCTGAGCCCGTTGTCGTTACACTGCCCGTTGGAGCTTGGCTTCAACGGGCAGTTTTTTTTGGGGACTAAAACAACCCCCAACCTGCCACCCAGTCCAACAACCACACATGCAGCAGCAGGGCCTGCAAAGTAAGCCAGTACCAGTGCAGCGGAAGGCAGGGAAGGCAGATCAGCAGCTCGGTTCTTTCCTCATTGGCAGGGGCGTGATGTTTCATGGAGAAAGGGTTGAAAAAACTACATACATTGCTGGCAGCAACCTCATCAAGGGCTTTCCCGGAAGCTCCGGAGACTTCAGTGCCGGGTTAACCGGGATCATGTGAAAAAGGGCAGGGCCCGCAGGCCCGTGCCCCATTCTCCGTTCAATTCATCAGCTTAAAGCGAAAGGGAATGTTGACCCAGAAACGTATGGGCCGGTTGCCCTGCACAGCGGGCGTAAAACGCAGTTTGCTGATGTGTTCTTCCACAGCTTTAGCCAAGACGGGATGCACGGCATTGAGGACCTTGTGCCGTTTGTAATGGCCATATTCATCCACCAGCACCCGCACCACCACCGTTCCCTCAATATGGGCCCCCAGGGCAACGGGTGGGTAGCCAATGGCTTTTTGTACCTGCGCCAGGTTGACGGGCACGGGCTGTTTGTCGGCAAGGATGAACTCCGTATCGGAGGGGTCTGGCTCTGGCTGTACCACATCGGGTATGTCGCCCTGGCCGTTTGGTTCTCCGGTAAATTCAGCAAAAATGTCTAGTCCTTCCACGTCCTTGAGGCCGATGTTTTTGGCCGAGTCCAGCAGCTCTTTTTCATTGATGGAGTTGTCCATTTCTTCGACTTCCATCATTTCTTCGGGCGTGGGCTCGGGTATTTGCACCGCTAGCTGCTGTACCTGGGGCGGCGGCGGCGGCGGTGGAGGCGGGGGGGGAGGTTCCACGGGGGTTTCGTCCTGTATGGGGGCAAATACGAGCGTATCGCTTATGAGCACTTTGGCTTTTAGCGGGGGCGGCCCGGCCAGGAGGCGGGGAGCCAGTATGCCTGCAATAAAGAGCAGACACACCAGCAGCAGGGCAAGGGCAAGGCGCCGTTTGTAATGTTGGCGCAGTTCGTAGGCGCCATAGCGGCGCTCCCGGCCTTCGAAAATCATTTCGGTGAGGTCGGCATAGATGACCAGGGTGTGAGGCATAATCTGTTTGTTAGCGGTTCAACATGATATGCCCGGGCATATTTTTGGTAAGCATGCTACTCCATAGAGGGCAGTATGGGGGAAATTCCATAAATTGCGCCGCAGAAGGCAAAAACTGATGACCCTAAAACTACTCACCCCCAAAAACTGGCAGCAATATGAACTCATCGACAGTGGTGAGGGGGAAAAGTTGGAGCGATTTGGCAGCTATGTGTTGCGTCGTCCGGAGCCACAGGCGGTGTGGCGCAAGCGCATGGGGGAAGCACAGTGGCAGGAGCGGGCCCATGCCCGCTTTGTGCAGCAGGGCAGCCACTCGGGCAGTTGGGAGCGCTACCGTCCCATGCCCGACCAGTGGTATGTGGACTACGCCTACGGCGGCATGAAGCT
This sequence comes from Bacteroidota bacterium, assembly GCA_003696835.1. Lineage (GTDB taxonomy): Bacteria > Bacteroidota > Bacteroidia > J057 > J057 > J057. Next base: position 896 of record RFHT01000619.1, on the reverse strand, counting down.
GCGGTTTCGCCTCGGACTGACGGGCTTCAAGCACGTGGGCATTTTCCCGGAGCAGGCTGTAAACTGGAACTACCTCTACGACAAGCTGAGGCCGATCAAAGGGGCGCGGGTGCTCAATTTGTTTGCCTACACCGGCGGGGCCTCCCTGGCGGCCCGGGCCGCCGGGGCGGATGTGGTGCATTGCGACAGCATCAAAAACGTGCTGGCCTGGGCCAGGGCCAACATGCAGGCCAGCGGCCTGACCGACATCCGCTGGCTGCTGGAGGATGCCTTCAAGTTTGTGCGCCGCGAAGCCAAACGCGGCCGCCTCTACCACGGCATTGTACTGGACCCGCCCGCCTACGGCCACGGCCCCAAAGGCGAAAAGTGGAAGCTGGAAGAAATGATAGACGAGCTCAGCCAGGCGGTGGCGGCTATTCTGCACCCGGAGCAATACGTGCTCATTTTCAACAGTTACTCCCTGGGCTTTTCGCCCCTCATTATTCAAAACCTCATCCATACCCATTTTACCCAGCATGCCCTGCGCAAGCTCGAAAGCGGCGAGCTCTACCTGCAGGAAAGTAGCGGCCGCAAGTTGCCGGCCGGCATTTTTTCGCGTTTCAGTAGTGGGTGAGGGGAGGGGCTGAATAAAGCACCTGCTCCCAGACCGGGGTACTCCGGGCCGGGCGAATGGCATCCAGCAGTTTTTTCCCACAAGCCCCGGGCTAAAGCCGCGGGGCTAACGAATTTGCCCGGCCAGGCCCCGGGCTAAAGCCACGGGGCTAACTTTAGTGCCGGGCTCCAGCAAAGCAACAAGGAATTTCCCAAAAGCCCCGGGCTAAAGCCGCGGGGCAAGGGAGCATTGCTTTGCCACAGCCCAGCTCCTTTGCCCGGCCACTTTAGTGCCGGGCGAATGG
>RFHT01000076.1 GCA_003696835.1 Bacteroidota bacterium | reverse complement strand
CGCACCTTCCAGAACCTGGAGCTATTTTCCCACATGACCACCCTGGACAACCTGCTGCTGGGCAGGCACCTGTACATGCGCGCAGGCATACTTCAGATATTGGGTTTATTTTTCAAAGGCAATGCGGCGGCAAAAGAGGAAGTGGCCCATCGCCACAAAGTAGAGGAAATCATCGATTTCCTGGAGTTGCAGGCCTCGCGCAACAAGCTGGTGGCTGCGCTGCCCTACGGTACCCAGAAGCTGGTGGAGCTGGGGCGTGCCCTGGCCATGGAGCCCCGCCTGCTGCTGCTGGATGAGCCTGCTGCAGGCCTCAACCAGGAAGAACGCGAAGAAATGATTTTCTGGATTCGCGACATACGCGAACAACTGGGCATTACCATCGTGCTCATTGAGCACAATATGCAGCTGGTCACCAGCATTTCCGACCGTATTCTGGCCATCAACTTTGGCCGGAAAATGGCCGAAGGCAAGGTGGGGGAGGTCATTCACCACCCCGAGGTCATCAAAGCCTACCTGGGAGCAGACTGAGCCGGCTCAGGCGCTTTGAGAAAGGTCAGAAATACGATGCGGCCCAGCAGCAGGGTGCGCGTATTGTGTATGGGGGCAATCTTTTGCAGGCGCGTTTGCAGCCACATAAAGGGGTAGAGCCACATCAACCACCTGGAGGTGCTTTGGTAACGGTCGCAGGATACATCGGCTAGCCTGAGCCCAGCGCGTATGCCCAGGTAGTGGTACTGGTCCAGGGTGAGAGAGGCCACGTGTTGCAGGCCGTCGTTGTTGTGCAGGTCCAGGGGCTTAAAGCTGTAGTAAAAACCCGAAAGCAAAAAGCGCATGCGCGATTTGAGCGACAAAATGTTGGGCGTTGAAATGTAGAGCCGACCACCGGGTTTCAGTATGCGCCGGGCTTCGGCAAAAAACACCTCGTGATCCAGAATATGCTCCATGACCTCAATGGCAATGAGCACATCGAAGCTGTTATCCTCATAGGGAAGCGGCTGGGTGAGGTCAGCCTTGCGGCATTCGATTTGGTCGTAGTAAAAAATTTCGGGAAATAAATCGCAGGCGTGTACTTCGTACCCCATTTCGTGCAGGGTTTTGGAAAAAGCACCATGTCCTGCCCCCACATCCAGAATTTTGAGGTCTTTGCGCGCCTCTTTGGCAAGAAAATGCGCCAAAAAACGCTTGTGTATGCCCGGTATGGCAATTGGCTTGACTTCACCCATGCAGTTTATTTTGGGGCAAAGGAAGGAAAAAAGGGGGAAAGGGACAAGGCGGGCAGATGGTCGCTACTCATTCTACCATGAGCCTGCCCGTGTAAAGCAGTTCTCCAGTTTCGTAGCGGGAGATAAGCAGCATGTACAAACCCTGCCGTAGTTTGCCACCAGCCAATGGCAGGGCATAAGGCAGGGCAGCCTGCACGGGCAGCCTGCCCTGCCAAATTAACCGCCCCCCTGTATCCAGCAGCTCAAACCGCAGGGAAGAACCAACTGCCCTTTGGGGAAGGCCCAGGTGCAGTACGCCATCGGCAGCTACTGGGTTGGGATATACCTTAGGAGCGGGCTCATGACTCAGCAATGGCGTTTGCAAAGGAGTAAGCAGGCTGTCCTGCCTCAGGAGTACGACTTTGGATGCCAGGGCGTTCAGCCGCAGCTGCTGCGGTACCATTTCACCCTGAGGCGTTTCGGTTTGTGGGCTTACGGGCATTTCCCTGGCTTCAAAATGGGGATTTACCACCAGCATGATATGGGTTTCCGCTACCAACTTATCAGCCTCAACCGCATGCAGATATACATCGTCCAGCCAGAAGAGGGGGTCGGCAGGGGTGTTGTGAAACCGCAGGCCGGCCTGGGGGCTGCTCGCTGTGGCCCGGAACAGGTAGGTATAAGTATGGGTGTCGGGAAAAAGGGGAACCCAGCTGTTGAAACCCAGGTCCTGCCAGGGACTGTTTTCCTGTCGCACCTCCAGCCGCACCGTTCGAAAATCATCAGAACGTGCCTTGAAGCTCAGGGCATATACCTGCCCGGCCTGTATGGACAGGCCGGTATGCCCAATGATGGAAATGAGGTCATTTTCCGGCGGATAATACACCTTGAGGCAGCCCCCTTCCATACCAGGCACGCCTTCCTCATAGCTGAGTATGACCTCATCAGGAGTAGCAGACCAGTCGGTAATGGTATAGTTAAAGTCAGAGTTGTACAGCATGTTGGGGCTGAGGGTATCCACCAGCCTGAAAGCGGGCCACTCATCTATGCGGGCAGTGACCTGCAGGTCCTGCTGGCGGGTGTTTTGCCAGCGTTGCAAAGAATAACGGGTAAGCACGGTCTTTCCTCCTTCTGTACGTTCTTCCAAAACCACCATCTGGCCAAAAGGGTGCACCAGCGTATTGCTGTCGGCCTCAACAAAGCGGCTGGGAAAAGCCGAAGGCTGTTGGTTTTGGGTGTGGATGAGCACTTTTTCGGGCGAAAGTTCCACCAGGGTATTGTGGCGAAATGTATTCTGGTAGTCGCTTACAAAAGCAGTTGAGCTGGCATCAGTGGCAAAGAGGGGATTGGCAAAGAGGGTATTGTACAGCAACTGGCAGTTGCGGTTGTTTTGAAGAAACAGTCCGCTGTGGCTGAAATGCGCAATGGTGTTGTGCGTTATGCGCAAACCTTCATGAGCATTGGCAAGGCGTATGCCATAGGCCTGAGGCTGGAGCTTGCCGTCGAGGCTTTCCACTTCCCCGGTACCGTACATCAGCAGGTTGTGGCGCAGCTGTTGGCCCTGGCCAGGAGCATGCATCATAATGGCAGCAGTTTGATTGCTGAGCAGGCTGGAATGCCGGATAAGGTTGTGATGTACATCGCTAAAATCGCCTCTGAGCTCAATGCCAATGGCGGCTATGCTGTCCATCTGGTTGAATGCCACCTCATTGTGGGCACCGTTTACATTAATGCCGGTATTGCCCCAGGGCGTTTCTCCATAGCCAAACACCAGAGAATGCTGGTGGATCTGGTTATGGCGTATGTATGCGCGCTCACCCCGGTACACAATG
>RFHT01000618.1 GCA_003696835.1 Bacteroidota bacterium | reverse complement strand
GCACATTGCCACTGGGAAAACTGTTACACACTCGTTGCACCTCCTAAATTGAATTCATGATAAACATCATGCATTGGCCGTTTGTTTTTCTTTTGCTGACCTGCTGGCAAGGTATTTTTTCTCAGGAAATTTCGCTGAAAAACCGCCTAAGCCCTGCTGCCGCCCTGAGCATGATTGATGGCAGGCTGGATACCTACTGGGTCCCCGACTGGCAAAAAGAGGGGGGGGATGCTCCCAGAGAGGCCCGAATCCAACTGCAAGGCCCCCACTGGCTGGAGCGGCTGGAGTGGTACGATTATGAGGGCGTGGGTACTTTTGAAGTGGTGGTGGATGGAAAAAGTATTACCCAGGCGCCCAGCAGCATGTACAACAGCTGGCGCAGCTTCACGCTGGGCCTCACAGGCACCACCATCGAATTACGCCAACAGGGCAATGGCTGCCGGGTATCGGAAATCAGACTGATCGGCAGGCCGCTGGAAGCGGGCAGCAGCAGGCAGGTGGCTCAACAGCATACCCCCTATCTGTACTACAACAATTTTGACCATCTGCCCAATGGCCCCTACCCTTTTGAGCAGTTTCGCAGCGACTGGCACTCCCCCTCGTGGCAGACAGGTATAACTGAAAAGCGGGCCATCATTGAAGGCGGAAGCCTGAAAGTACGGCACCTGCCCGGAAGTTTTGGATCTTCTGCTGCCAACGGAGGCGTTCAGTGGCCCCTGGCCTTTTCGCAGGGATATGACTCACTCTGGCTGCAATACCGTTTCAGGTTTGGAGAAAAGGAGTTTGAATGGGTAAAGGGGGGCAAACTGCCCGGCCTGTACGGTGGACAACGGCCCGGAGGAGGGGTAGTGAGCGGCGGGTATGTGCCCAACGGCCGGGACGGCTTCAGTGCCCGCCTCATGTGGCAACAGGCGGGTAGGCTCATGCTCTATCTATACCACCTTGGACAAAAAGGGCGCTATGGCGATAACATGCCCCTGCGGCATGCCGACGGCAGGCAGTTTGCAGCACGCCCAGGCAGGTGGTACACCCTTACCCAGCAAATTGTACTCAACAGGGCTGATCGCTCAACCGACATCATTCGCATTTGGATAGATGAGGAGTTGGTACTGGAACACACCGGCTTGCTGCTTCGGAAAACAGACAGCATACATATAGACGGCTTGTATTTCAGCAATTTTTATGGGGGCAATGACAGTAGCTGGGCCCCGGCAAGTGAAAATGCTGTGTACTTCGATGAGGTAAAGATTCACCGGCAGGCTTTTTCCGCCCGTTATGGCTCAGGGAGCTGTACGCCCTTTGATCAGTTTATTGGTACCAATGTGGTGCTGGACAACGACCTGCAAAAGATTCGCCGCTTTAAGAATTTGCGCCTCTACCTGCATACCGAAGACATCAGCACAGCCGAAAACGATACCCAGCTGTTTCTTTCGCCCATTTTGGGCTTTGAGCGCGCCTACGACCTACCTGCTTACCTCAAGGCGCTGCAGGAGCAGGGCATACGGGTGATGCTCACCCTCAAAAACAACCCGCCCTTTTTGCCTGGCCCCGACGGCCCCTCAGCAGAGGGAGACCCGCTGCAGCCGCAAAGCTATGCCCGGCACGCTGCCTTTGTACAGCGGGTAGCGGCAGCCCTGGGCGACTATGTGGCCTACCTGGGCTGTGGCAACGAATGGTATGAGCACTGGAAACCCGGCGGCAACTGGCCGCCGGAAGCGGTGGGAGCCTTTGGTATAGCGGTGGACCGCGCCACCAGAGACCGGAGGGTGAAAATTGGGCCCGCTGGCGACGTGGCCTGGGACAGGCAGCAAACCGACCGGCTGTACCGCTATTTGAAACAACACTACAAAGGGAAATTCCCTTTCGATTATTACCAGATCCACCTCTACTACAACCAGTCGCATGTGGAGAGCAACGACTATACCAAAGGCATCGATTTTTCGCGGGGGCCCAGGCATCCCGAATGGGGCCCCGGGCTTCGCGCTTTTGTACAGGAGGCAGTGGACTACATTCATGGCTACTGGCCCGGCTTGCCGGTGGTCATTGGAGAAATGGGCTACGATATAGGTTATCCCCCCGATGGAGACGACGAAAGCCCCAACCGCGCCACCTCGGTGGGCAGAACTTCGGAAAGAACCCAGGCCGACTGGCTGGTGCGCTCCTACCTCTGCTATTCTGCCACAGAGGTGGAAGTGGTTTACCAGTATATGTTTGACCACGTAAACGAAGGCGGAGGGGGCTGGTTGTTTGGCAGCTCCGGCCTGGTAGATGCCAACAACAGCCTCAACATGACCTCCTGGTATTTTAGCATGCAGGTAATGGACATTCTCAGGCACGCCTGCTTCGATGCAGTATTGCAGGAAAATGACAAGCTCTGGATTTACCGTTTCCAGCGCCCCGGTGCTTACATCTACGCCTTGTGGTCGCCTACTGTGGACAACTCCAGCTTTGAATATGAGCTGGCTATTGAGGGCCATTCCCCTCTACTCATGGAGCTGGTCGAAGAACAGGAAATGCCCAAAACGACCCGGCTACAACCCCAAAATGGGAAAGTCAGGCTTAATATAAGCGAGACTCCTTCTTTTGTGGTGGTAAAAACCGGGCCTGCGCGTGATTGAGCCTGCAACAGGCAGGCTAAATGCCAGGCTGGAACAGTTCCTGGTCCAGTACTATTCTTGTTCCCTGCAGGGCGGTTTCTTCAGGTGGAAGTATTTCACAATTGTCCCACAAACCACTTATCAGGCTTTGGGAATATGCCCGGGGCAAAGCTGCCGCCTCCATCAGGTTGGCAGCAAGCTGGTGATCATATTCAAGACTCAAAAACCTTGAGGCCCATCCGCCTGCTGTTTCCCATAGATGCAGAAACCAGCCACGTGGGGTACCATCATTGGCAGGCATGCCAATCACCCCTGCATTGAGCCAATGTTTCCCATTTTTTGTATCAAAAAATGGAAGCCCGCAATGCCCTGCCAGTATGCAGTGGGCTTCACATATCTCAAAGCTGGCTGCTTTGATGTGCCAGGGGGTAGATTTAAAAATAAAGTCTGATACCCCCAAACAGGAGCCATGTACCACCTGCCAGCATTTACCGCCGAAGCGGAAACTCAATTCGCGGGGAAGCGCCGCCATCCAGGCTAGCGATGCCTCACATAACTGTGCCTGTGCATAGGGATACCACTGACGCGAAAAGGTATCGCAGCGCCCGCCTTGCACAAAGTCGCATCCGCAATCTGCCGCACCTGCAGCCAATTGGAGCTCTACATTGCCGGCTATGCAGTGAATGCCCCATTCACGTACAAATTGTACACAAGCTTCGGGTTGGGCACAATAGCCCACCACATCGCCGGTACAGAGAATATTGTTTGCTGGAATTCCCAGTGCGGATGCACGTTCATACAAAGCTTCAAGCGCCTGCAAGTTGCTGTACACCCCCCCAAATACCAGCAGTTCTCCACTTAGCTGGTCAATATGTCGAATAATTTTCATCATTTCCATCATGGTTTAGCCATCCCACCATCCCCCAATATGATAAGCATCTTCGCCCAAACGGGCAACCGCTTGCTGATACTGCTCGTGGTTGGCTGCCTGCTCCGTCTCCGGGTAGCGGTATCTGCGGGGAAAGCGGTCGTTGTTCAGGTTGTCTTTGGGAATGGGCAATACCGGCAGGCCCGTCCGGCGCACATTGAACCAGGCTTCGTGCCCCACCAGCAACAGGGAAAGCCATTTTTGGGTCATGATCTTTT
>RFHT01000617.1 GCA_003696835.1 Bacteroidota bacterium | reverse complement strand
GTGGTCTTTTCCTCCGCCGACGGCATGCAAATTCACGCCCAGCTGTTTCGCGATCCTGCGCTGGCAGCAGGCGAACAACACCCCGCCCTGCTGTTTTTTCACGGTGGCTCGCGCAGACAAATGCTGCTGGGCTTCCACCATCGGGGCTATTACCACCATGCATACGCCCTCAACCAGTACCTGGCCCGGCAGGGTTACCTCGTTTTGTCGGTCAACTACCGCTCGGGCATCGGCTACGGCATGGAGTTTCGCGAAGCCCTGAACTACGGCGCCCAGGGCGCCAGCGAATTTCTGGACGTCATGGGCGCCGGGCTCTACCTGCGCAGCCGCGAGGATGTGGACCCCGACCGCATTGGACTGTGGGGTGGCTCGTATGGCGGGTACCTCACCGCCCTGGGCCTGGCTCGCGCTTCGGATCTCTTTGCCGCAGGAGTGGACCTACACGGCGTGCACGACTGGAATGTGGTCATCCGCAATTTTGTGCCGGGCTACCAGCCGGAAAAGCGGGCCGACTTTGCCAGACTGGCCTTCGACTCCTCCCCCATGGCTTACATTCAGGGCTGGCGCTCGCCTGTGCTGCTCATTCACGGCGACGACGACCGCAATGTGCCTTTTAGTGAAACAGTGGACCTGGCCGAAAGCCTGCGCAGGCAGGGAGTGTACTTTGAGCAGCTCATTTTTCCCGATGAGGTGCACGGCTTTCTGCTGCACAAAAACTGGCTGGCCGCCTATGAAGCCACCGCCGATTTTTTCAACCGCATGCTGGGCAATAAGGCCGGGGCAAGGAAGTAGAGGAGGGTAGCGGAAAATCCCGCATTGCATTAATGGATCAATAAAAAATCATCTTCCCCTGAAATCTGGATCTTTAACAAAAAGGTATCGTAAGATGATCTGAACCAAACAGTACCTGCTCCTTCTTCCCCTTGTCGAAGCAGGAGTGGGCCGCCCTCAAAGCTTATTGGAGAAATGATCGATATTTTACCCTCATCGGTAATCTGTTGAACTCCAAAATAAGATTGAAAATTCTGTGAGTTAATAAGCAGGCTGCTTCGTTTTTCATTCACGATATGAAATTCGACCTTGTTATCTCCAGAATCATGTTCGACCAATATCCGTAATCCATTCCATGAGACTGAATTCCCAAATTTCGCCCAAGTTATATGGTCTTCTTTATCGATTAGCTTTGCTGCCAAAAGTTGTACAGTTGTAAATGGGTTGATCTCAAAAAACTGAAGCCCTCTTTCTGCCATCTCTATCTCTTTTACCTGCGCTAACAAGTAACTATTCTGAATGGCAATTTGGATTCTGTTCAGAACAGTTTCGGCTTCTTCAACTGTTTCGAACTTCTTATTTGAAATACTTGGCTTTAGAATGTCATAAGCATTTAGCCTATTTTCTTTTCGATTTCCACTCCCTTTCTCGTAGTTAGGAGCAAATATATGAAGGTGATTTATTGCATCATCAGAAGTGGAAAAAGGAATATCACAGTAGCCGAAATGTTGTATCAGCCATAATTCTATTGATCTACAAGCATAGGCTAAGTCGATATAGTTTTTCCAAGACGGATCGAAATCATCTTCTTTTGGGCGATTCTTTTGATCCCAACTGACACCATAATCAAAACCACCTTCTTTAAAAAACATTTCACCTGGATCTTCGGCGCAAAAAGACTCCCAATGCCGGGCTTTTTCAGTTAGAGAAATGATTTCTTCAATCTGCTTTGGTTCTATATCCAAGAAACTTGACAAAAACTCCAGGTAATCCCCCTCACACAAAAACGCCTTTCCTAGATTCAGTTGTATCTGATCCACATCAATATCTGGAAATTTTGATTGAATGCGTTTGAGTGATCTTTGATTCAGTAGATAGCTATTCCGATCATCATTATCTACCGAAATCCAGATTTCATCGTATGAATTATCTTCATTATCCGCCTGTTTTTTTAGCTGCATCGCCTTCCAAACTAATCCTTTCAGGCTATTATCATTTGGTCGTAAAATCTGTATATCTACTGCCTGAAGTTTTACGCGAAGTAGGGGGTTAGTTTTTATGCCTTCAAAGTATGATACTTCCGTTTCGCCTTCACATAATATTAAGACCCTTCGACTTGGTAGGGGAACATCCCTTGTCGTTCGCTCCAAAATATCTTCTTCTACTTGAAAGAAAATACTTGATTCAATAAGAGGTTCCGAAAGATTTCGTTGTTTACGCTTTCGTCTATTTGATTTTCTCCTACTCATCAAAAATACCAGATTTAACGATCTCGTTTTGTATGGTCTGTTTAGCTATATTAGGAATTGCTTGGAATCGGCCTGACAAATACCATTTTTCAAAGGGGGTTTCTGGAGAGACTTTTTTATAATCTGCTATTGAGTATAGCTTAGAACTACCATATAGGTCCTTCTGAACCAAGTACAATTGATCTCTTCCAAATAGGTCAGGAGACATTAATGAAACGTCATGGGTAGCAAAAATTAGTTGGGCTCCTTTTGGATTTGTTTCTGGATAATGAAATAAACTAATCAACAACTTAGTCCAATCCGGGTGTAGGCTTTTATCTAGTTCATCAACAATAAGAACATTTCCAGCAGCCAGGGCTTGGAGGACAAGCCTTAGCATGTTGAAAAACTTAATTGTACCCGTGGACTGCTCATTCAGAGGTAAATTGGTGATCCCTTGCTCCTTTGTCCCTTCAAAGAATCGGTGCTTAGTCTTTATTTGATATTTAAATCTTTCAGTGAAGTCCTTAATTAAATCATGTTTTTTGTCCTCAGGAAATCCACTAGGAAAAACTAGTTCTGGGATTTCAGTTTGTGTAGCTATGTCTATACCCACAATTCCAGAGTCAGCAAAAATGAGTATTGACTCAATTAAATCAACCAATGGACTTTCCCGATTTTCAAAAATCAATTTTCCAAGGGTTCTCATTAGCAATTCATCATATTCTTCTCCATGAAAGATTGAAATCTCCAAATGGTTCCTGAAAAAGAGAAAAGGTGGAACCAACTGCTCATTTTTATCT
>RFHT01000616.1 GCA_003696835.1 Bacteroidota bacterium | reverse complement strand
ATGCCCCTGTACCTATGCCTACCCCAATGCTGCCCATGATCAAAGCCACCGGAAAGGTGAAACTCAGAGCAGCGAGCTGCATCGCACCCATTTTCCCGACAAAAAATGCGTCGATTAGATTCAGGGCCACGATGCTCAGCATACCAAACATCATGGGCACAGTAAGACGAATGAGGGTCGGGGTAGTGGGGCTTTGCGTTAATCTGGCCTTTGGAGCTTTGTTCATGTATTTTTTCCCGAATGCGTTTGGGACTCATACAAAGATACAGGCCAGAGTTGGATATTCCATAAAATGTGTTTAAAAATATTAAATCTTCACTTTTTTTTTGCCCTATTTTTGGTTGGTTTACTGCAGAATAAATTTATTTCAACGAAACAAAAGCAGCTTTGTCCCTGATTTGGAGCAGCGCCCAGCGAATATCCTGTACCAGGTCTTCCGCATTTTCGATGCCACAGGAGAGGCGAATGAGCGAGTCCTGAATGCCGGTTTTGTGGCGTATGGCCCTGGGCGTTCCCTTATGGGTCATGCTGGGGGGGTGGCACAAGAGGCTTTTCACGCCCCCCAGGCTTTCGGCCAATTGAAACAAGCGGGTGCTGGAGATAAAACTCAGGGCAGCATTCTCGGTATCGTCCTTGAGAGAAAAAGACACGATACCACCAAAGTACCGCTGTTGTTGTTTGGCCAGTTCGTGGTCTTTGTGGGTGGGTAGCCCGGGATAATAAACGCGGTCCACTTCGGGGCACTGCTGCAGAAAAGTGGCCACCGCCAGGGCATTCTCCGATTGCTGTTTTACCCGAAGGTGCAGGGTTTCTATGCCACGTATAGTGAGCCAGCTATCCTGCGGGCCCAGTATGGCTCCGGTGGCATTTTGAACAAATTTGATGCGCGCTGCTGTTTCAGCATCTTTGGCCACCACCAAACCCGCCACCACATCGGAATGACCGGCCAGGTACTTGGTCGCGCTGTGCAATACGATATCGGCCCCTTGCAACAAGGGCTGTTGTATGGCTGGCGAGGCAAAGGTATTGTCCACCACCAGCAGGGCATCGTGCTGGTGGGCGATTTTGCTGATTTCGCGTATGTAGGAAATTTTCAGGGTAGGGTTGGTGGGAGTTTCCAGCCACACCAGGCGGGTTTTGCTGCTGATGTGATCCACAACCTGGCTGAGGTCGGAAGTGTCCACATATTTTACCCTTATGCCAAACTTTTCATAAATGTGGGCAAACATGCGAAAGGTTCCTCCATAAATGTCGTCCACGGCCAGCACTTCATCCCCACTTTCAAGCAGCTTGAGTACGGCGTCCACCGCAGCCAGCCCACTGGCAAAGGCGTAGCCCGAATGCCCGCATTCCAGGGCTGCTATCAGCTTTTCCAGTGCCTGACGCGTAGGGTTGTTGGAGCGCGAGTAATCAAAGCCTTTGTGTATGCCCGGGGCCTGCTGCACAAAGGTGGAGGTCTGATAAATGGGAACGGAAACGGCTCCGGTGTGGGGATCGACGGGAATGCTGTGAATCAAGTGAGTTCTCTCTTTCATGTCTTTTGTTTTGTGTTGGTGATGAATCATCACTTATCCAAAAGATAGAGAAAAGAGCGGCCCGCAGCGGCAGGCCAGGTTTTATATCCCGTTGAGCCGGAAGAAAAAAAATACTCTCCCGACAAGTCAGAAGAGTAAATATGCAAAGAGGTCTTTGTTCAAACTCAACCAACTTATCTCTCCCCGAATCCGGGGTAGGAATTGGCACCTTTTTACAGCAGAGCTGTAAGAGGTTGCCAAGGTATCACAGGGCCTAATCCCTCCACCTTTCTGGATAAGTAAAATGGGTTTTAAAGAACGCTGTACAAAGGTATAAAAGAAAATGTGAAATATCCTAATCTTTGACAGCAAGTTTCAAATTGGTGGCCTGATTGAACTCACCGCTAAACTCCTCATAAGTGGTTTTAATCATGCGGGAGTATTCCCTTCGGATTTTGGTTTTATCGAAAAAATGGGTGAGCATACCGGGCGAATAGGTTTTGGAAAGGAAGACCTCCCCATCCTGCATGCGGTCGTTGACAAACGCCACTTTCCAGTTGAAGTCCAGTAGCATGAAATAACCATTGAAGCCCAGCTGGTATTCCCTGTTGCTACGCTGGCGCTCACGGTCGCGGCTACCGGTTCTACGCTTTTTGAGGCGCATATAAATAGCGGGCACTTCTGTGTTTTCGAGCTTGACTGTGCGGTTGTAGGGCATGCAAGTCAAAACAATGGCAGGGGTATTGGCCGGAATTTCTGATTTGCGGTTCACCACTACAATCTCAGGAAACTGCAAGGCCTTGTCCAACTCTTCTTTCAACTGCCGGGGAAAGCTATTGGTGATGCGGCGAAAATCTCCCAGGTTCAGGTTGGAAGTAGCTTTCATAGGCTGGTTGTCGCTGGGTTTGCGGTAGTCAGAAGGCAGGGTAAAGGTGGGGTCATTGGCAGCTATGGCCCACTCTTTGGCCAGCAACTCGCGGTCAAAGGCCGTGCGCAAATGCTGGGGGCTGTCCCAGAGGTAACGCACCTCCATGGGATAATCATTCCAGTCTTTCACGGAGTCTTTGTTCAAATAGGTGGTGAGGTACAGCTCTGTAGCGCGCTGTTGCTGCATGTAACCAAACAGCCGCTCCATGGCACCAATAAACTCCGGCGCATAATTGTGCTGCCGGGCATAGGCCAGAAAGTTGTTCCGGTGGCGCTCCCACAGCATTTTTTCCTGCTGCTCAAACTCATCCACATACTCACTGTCGGGGAAGCGTTTGAGAAGGGTGAGGATTTCTTTGAGATTGGCTCGTTTGGTCAGCGCCTGAAAATGCAAATATTCTGCCTTCTTTTTTGCCTCCTCCAGATGCCGGCCATCGGGCTCGTACTTTCTGATATAGGCGTCATAAGCTTCGGCAGTGCCACTTTCCTTGGCCTGCTCAAATTCGTAGTCGTCTTTCAGCGTCAGTACCTTTTTGCTGTAGAGGCCGTCGGGAAAAGAATGCAGGTAGCGCTCGCAGCTCTCAATATCCTGGTCTCTGAGCACCTTTTTGTAATACAAATAATCTTTCAGTATGAGCTGAGTACCCAGGATGATCCCTACAATGACGGTGAGTGTTATGAGAAGATTTCGCGTATTCCTGGACATAATATTTGAGATAACTAGGTTTATTTATTCATACGCAAAATAATGAGAATCAGACGTAACTCATACAAAATTTATGCTGAGGCAATCTTCTCCTAATACAAGCCCTTCAAATTTGCAGGGTATTTGCAACCTAAACCTCCTTATTGTCATCTTTAAATCAGGAGGGAAGATTAGAAATTGTGAACCAACTTGTACAAATAATTAACGACAAAAACCGCAAACATGAAAACATTAATCATTATTTCCAGTCTGTTGTTCGTGGGCACGCTTACTACCAATGTGGAAGTATATCCCACTTCGGACCAGGATAACAGCGGGCTGAGCGCGCAGATAAGCCGCCTGATGAATATGCGCAGCTGGCCGCCCGGTGAAGCTGCCCTGGTCTTTGAACTGGACGAGCTGCACCGGATTCAGGTAATAAAAATCGAAAGTGGGGATGGCGAGCTTGCCCTCATGCTAAAAGATTATCTGGCTGATAAAGAAGTTTATCCCCGATTGAACTCCCTTGGACAACAGTTTAAGCTAAAAATTGTGATCCGGGAAGTAGCACGAAATATTTGAGCATACTTAAAACCTTTAATGTGATTTGCCGGGCTGTGTTTACGCAGTCCGGTTTTTGTTTCTTAAAACAGATAGCTGCCTGCCACTAATGGCCTGTTTCAAAATCGTTTGCCCAGCAGGGCTGTTACGGAATCCGTTAATTTTTTGCCAACTTTCGAATATGCACCCAAATGGCAGGTACATGAATTTTATTCCCCGTCTTTTATCCTTCATAACCTACATCACAATGAATCATCTCCGAGCTAACTACCTGCTAGTCAGTATTGTATGTGTATGCATGGGGTGTTTTTCCCCAGGCAACAAAGAAGCCCCGCCACCTGAACCCCCAGCGGCTCTCCCCCTGGAAATCCTCCCCCTTGAGAGCTTACAGGCCTTTCGCACAGCGGGAAAAAACTGGCAGATTGCCGGAGAAGCCTTTGCCGAAGTGGACCAGCCCCTGCGCATGAAGGTGGAGGCAGGCAAGGGCGTGCTGGCCAATCTGCCTTTGGAAGAAGAGCGGGCCCATATTTTTACGCAAATGGAACATGGAGACATGGAGTTGGAAATGGAGTTTCTCATGCCAAAAGGTTCCAACTCGGGCCTGTATTTTCAGAGCCGCTATGAGGTACAGCTGCTGGACAGCTGGGGCGTAGAGCAGCCTACTTTTGCAGACTGCGGCGGGATTTATGAGCGCTGGGACGAATCCCTGCCCGAAGGACAAAAGGGCTTTGAGGGCCATGCTCCACGCCTCAATGCCAGCAAAGCACCTGGGCTGTGGCAGCAGCTGCGCGTCGTATTCAGAGCACCCCGATTTGACGCCACCGGCCAAAAAATTTCCAATGCGATGTTTGAAGAGGTAGTGCACAACGGCATGCTCATACACGAGAAGGTAGAAGTGAGCGGCCCTACCCGCGCCGCTGCCTTTGAAGATGAGGTGCCCCTTGCACCGCTCATGATTCAGGGCGACCACGGTCCCGTGGCCTTCCGCAATATTCGATACAAAACTTATGGGGCGGACAGCCTCAGGCTGGACAGCCTGCACTATGCCCTGTACGAAAGCAAAGCAGACCAACTCCCCCACTTTGACACCCTCACGCTTATAGCAGAAGGAGCTGCCAAAAGCCTGGACGTACAGCAAATCAGCGACCAGAAGGATTACTATGCCCTCCGCTTTACGGGTAAGCTGGTAGTGCCCACAACGGGCGATTACCTCTTTACAAGCCTGATAGACGACGGAGGTGACCTCCTCATAGACGGCAAAGTAGTGGTACACAACGAAGGCGACCCGGGACTGGATGAAGCCAGGGGTATGCTGCACCTTAGCGCGGGTAGCCATGATTTTGAGCTCACATTTTACCAGAAAGTGTGGCTGGCCAATGTAACGGTGCTATACGAAGGGCCCGGCATGCGCAAGCAACTGCTTTCGGGCAGGGATATAAGTGGGTTTTTCAAAAAGCCAGAGCCGCTGGCATTGCAGCCGGGGCCGGAACGTCCGGAATTGCTGAGAGGCTTTGTCAAATATGGGGATAAAAAACGTACACATGTCATTTCTGTGGGTACGCCCCAGGGCGTGCACTACAGCTACGACCTTCAGCAAGCTGCTGTGCTGCGCTGCTGGAAAGGCCGCTTTGCCGATGTGGCTGAAATGTGGGTGGGCAGAGGAATTGAACAACTGCTCAAGCCCCTGGAAATGTCTATAGAAACCACTGCGGGCATGCCGCTTGGTCTGAACGGCAAATGGGCAGAGGAAACCCCGCCCGAATTTCGCTTCAGGGGGTATCAACTCAATAAGGCGGGCTATCCCAGCTTTCAATTTCAGCTGAACGACATCCAAATGAGCGACCAGCCGATGCCGACAGAGGGCCGCCTGCAGAGAAAAGTGGAATTCCGGGCCGGGAAAAAGCAGAAAAACTGCCTGTTTCGCCTGGCCGAAGGTAAAAAAATCGAGCGCCTGTCGGATGGTTTTTACCGCATAGATGGTGCTTATTACCTGAAAATACCTGAAGGGGTAGGGGCCAAAATTGTAAAAAGCGGAGAATCTGTCGTGCTGGCCAGCCAGATATTGGCCGAAGGCACCCAGGACTCGCTTAGGTATGAATGGATGTGGTAAGGTGTAAAACAATAAATTCATGACTTCAACTTATATATCATATTGTCTGGCGATGCTACTGACCCTTATGGGTAGCCTTCTACCCCTCAGCAGCCAGACCCTGGCAGATGCCGAACAAACCTATTATCAGATTCACACAGTTCCCATACCCGAAGGCATTGTGCTGGAAGTGGGCGGCCTGGCCTTTGACGAGCAGGGGGTGCTGGCTGCTGCCACCCGCAGGGGCGAAATATGGCGCATAGCGCAGCCTGCTTCTGCCCAACCCCGTTTTTCACGCTTTGCACACGGGCTGCACGAGCCACTGGGCCTGGCCTACAAAGACGGGGCTTACTACTTGTCCCAACGGCCTGAATTAAGCCGGGTGAGCGATACCGACCAGGATGGTATAGCCGACTTGTATGAGTCCATATATGTATGGCCCCTCTCGGGCAATTACCACGAATATGCTTATGGCCCCAGGTTTTTGCCCAACGGCAACATGCTGGTAACCCTCAATCTGAGCTGGATAGGAGCCGGTGCCAGCCTCACCAAATGGCGGGGGTGGCTGCTTGAAATCAGCCCTTCGGGTGATATGAAACCCATTGCCACGGGCATGCGTTCACCGGCAGGTTTTGGCTTTAATGCGCAGGGCGACTTGTTTTACACCGAAAACCAGGGTGACTGGGTTGGATCGGGCAGGATGACCCACGTAGAACTGGGCGATTTTGTGGGCAACCCTGAAGGGCTGCGGTGGACGGGCGAGCCAGAATCGCCGCTCAGGCTGAAGTTTGAAGACATTCAGGACAGTTTGGGCTATACCCTGTATGAATACGCACAGCACATACCCGAAATCAAGCCTCCCTCGGTATGGTTTCCCCACACCATTATGGGCATTTCCACATCCGATATATTGGTCATCGACCATGACCAATTTGGCCCGTTTAAGGGTCAGCTGTTGGTGGGCGACCAGGGGCATAGCAAAATTATGCGGGTGTATCAGGAAAAGGTGAAGGGGGTGTATCAGGGCGCCTGTTTTGGGTTCAGGGAAGGCTTTGCTTCGGGGGTACTGCGGCTCATCTGGGGCCCCGACCACAGCCTGTACGCAGGCATGACCAGCCGGGGATGGGCCTCAACCGGCCGCGAACCCTTTGGCTTGCAGCGGCTGGTGTGGACGGGCAAAACTCCCTTTGAAATGCAGCGCATACAGGTACAACCCGATGGCTTTGTCATCCACTTCACCGAAGCGGTGAATCCCGCCACCCTGGCCGACCCCAGTGCCTACCAGATAACAGATTTTACCTACAAATATCACCATATATACGGCAGCCCACCTATCAACAAGGAAACAAAGACGATCTTCAACATCGCGCCTGCTGCCGATGGCAAAAGCGTGCGCCTGTACGTGCATGGATTGCGACTGGGCTATGTGAATGAAATTCGCTTAAATGGGCTGCGTTCGCGTAGCGGAAAAGAGCTGCTTCACCCCGTGGCCTATTACACCCTCAACCAACTGCCGGAAGGGGAAAAGCTGAGCATGCACGAGCATCAGCAGCAGGGAGCTGCCCAGACCAAAGAGCTGATTTCTCCCAAACGCATTACCTCCATGCCAGCCGACTGGAAAAACGGCCCCGACCAAAGTGTGGAAATTGGTACCCTGCCAGGCCTGAAGTACGACACCGAATCCTTTACCGTAAAGGCGGGCAGCAAAGTGAAACTGGTTTTTAATAACTCCGACGACATGATGCATAACCTGCTGATCGTGCAGCCGGGCAAGGCCGATGCCGTAGGGCAGATGGCCATGGAACTGGGGCTGGAAGGAGAAGAAAAGGGCTATGTGCCCGATGATGAGGCGGTATTGTTTCACACCAACTTGCTGCAGCCCGAATCTTCCGACGTCATTTATTTTACGGCCCCTTCAAAGCCGGGTACATACCCCTTTGTGTGCACCTTCCCGGGCCATTACCTGGTAATGAGGGGGGTGATGGTGGTGAAATGAGCAAGTCATCAGGGTTTACTGAACCTTTGACTGATTCCCTGTTTCATTTGAGCAGCTGGAATGAAAAGGAAACATTGGTCCAGTATTTTACCGCCTTGTCCTCCTGCATGGCTGGGCTGAAACGCAGCTTGCTGATATGAGCTTCCACGGCCTTTACCAGTATGTCCGATACTTTTTCCTTGTTCATTACCTGGTGTTTTACATAATTCCCCTTTTCATCGATGAGGATGCGTACGAATACCTTTCCTTCTATGCCGTTTTCACGGGCAAGGTGGGGGTAGCCGATATCTTTGCAGATCTGTTCATAGTTTAGGCGTTTGGGTTTGTGAGTTACATGTACAAATTCGTTGATGCCAGGTTCTCTATCTGCCTCATTTTCAGCTGAAGACGAAGTGCCGACTGAAGGCTTTGCTTCAGCCGGGCTTGCCGGACCCCCTCCGGCAGTTTCCGGTTCTTCCTTTTGAGGAGCAGGCTCCTTCTGGGTGGTGGGGGAAGGTGCAACCTGCTTAACATCCAAATTCGGATTTTCTGCATTTCTTTGCCCGCCAGCATCCGGCTGAGAGGCAGCAGAGCTGGAATGGGGCGGTGGGCTGGAAGTGCCCGGATTCGGGGGTTTCTGCTTCGGGGCCTGGTCTGTGGATTGAGTTTCTTCCCCGGACTCAGTTTCAGGCTGATGGGGGAGAGGGATATGTTTAGGTGTTTCCTCCACAGCATCTTTGTGCACAGGCAAATTTTCAGAGGCCGGGCGGTTGGAATCAGCCAGGGGATGAGAGGGGGCAGTAAGTGTGGAATCGGACGAAAGCGCCCCCCCATTTTTTGCTCCTCCCATCCCTGGTAAATGAGTTAGGAAAAATAGCAATGCCAGCAGGAGGGGCAGCCCCATCATGCTGTAGAGCAGTACTTTTCTCTTCTGTGGGGAAAAATGAAAAAGAGAAGTCCTGGCCCGGGGATAGCGGCTTCTGATCTTGATATGGCCGTGAATGCCCAAAATTTCCTCGCCGGTGGTGGGTAGAGGGATGTTCCATTTTTGCTGGTCGAGGTAGTATTGGGCATGGGCCCTGATTTCGTCAGCTGTAGGTCTTGAGGTTTTGTCCAACGCCATACAGCGTTTGAGGAGTTGGTTCAATTCAGCAGAGAAGCGGTCGGGAGGAAGCTCCGGCACAGCGGCGCCATTTTTTTGCACCAGGCCACCAAACTCATCGAAAGGCAATTCGCCGGTAGCCAGCTCATAGAGGGAGGCACCGAAGGCCCAAATGTCTCCAGCTTTGTCGGCGCGGCGGTCTTTCAGGCTGGTACTGAAGGTCTCCGGCGGGCGGTAGGCAGGGGGAGCCATGCCCGAATGTTCGTTGCTTTTAAGGGGCTGTGTCTGCCGGTTGGACAGGGCACTTTGGGTGAGGGTTTTTCGCAGTTTGCGGCTGATTCCGAAATCGGACAGCAGGTAATTGCCCTGCTCGTCAATGAGGAAATTGTCGGGCTTTACGTCCTGGTGAAGAATGGGCTCGTCCAGGTTGTGTAGGAAGGCCAGGCCCGAGGCAATGTGCATACACAATTTGGCCAGTTCTCTTTCTTCCAGCTTTCCGGCCAGCCTCAGAGCTGGTCCTTTGGCACAATAGGGCATCACCAGGTACGGCTTGCCCTCATATACCCCAAAGTCAGAGGGTTTGAGCAAGTGCTGGTGGTTGAGGTTGAATACCCGCTCAAACTCTGCCCTGGCCAGCTCTGCGCCTTTGGTATCCAGGGTGGTAAAAATTTTGATGGCCTGAACGAAACCCGACTGACGCTGTACTTTCCACACTTCAGAAAAGCCGCCATAGCCAATACGCTCAACCAGCAAATAGCGGTTGGCAAAGGTAGCTCCAGGCGTTAAATGAGTGGCCATTTTCCCTTAGTCTTAGGTTTTAATGTTGTAAATGTCGTAGCTGGCATACTGCTCGCTGCCCTCGGGCTGAAGGCTGAACTTGTTGCGGTTCAGGTCAATGGTGAGGGTATAAATTTCTCCCAGATCGTTTTCGGCTTTGAGCACAAATAAACCCGGCCCTTCACAGTGCTTGCCTGTAATGCGATACTGAAACTTTCCTCCCTTGCTGATTTTGTGCTCCAGCACGAGCAGCTCATCGTCCAGTTTTACTTTGGATTTGAAGATGCGCTCCCTTTCAGTGCCACTTCCGCTGATTTTTTGTACACGTGTGACAAAGCTGAGGCCCTCAATCCGGGAGTAATCGCAGTTTTCACCCTGCTGAGCTGCCTGTTCTTCCGTGTGTTTTTCAGGCCTTTCCATTTCCTCAAGTACGTCGGTAATGTCGCCCTGTCTTTCGGCTTCCAGCCTGCCGGGCAGGCTGGACTGGTAGGCCTTAATGCTGCTCACCGCCAGGGCATAAAAGCCCTGCAAGGCATCCCGCTGGTATGCTTCTACATGCAGGATGACCATGCCATTGCCGCCATGACCTTTGAAGTCCAGGGTACCCTGGCCTCCCTCCACCAGCTTGCTCACCAGAGGGGTGTCCGCATCATTGATATCAAATACCTGTATGCTTATTTGCTCAATGTCATCATTGGTAAACAACTGAAAGCGATAGTCTTGCCCTGCCCGCAAGTCAAATACACTCACGGTTACGTCTTCGTCCCGCGGAATGACGTCGCAATGCAGGTGCATGAGGTGGCCGTCATCCTGCTCCAACTGCAAGATGTATTCACGGGCCTGGTCGAATACCTGCTTGAGGGGATCCATGTACTGGGCCTGCACCCCGCCGCTGAACAGCAGGCCGACCAGAAGCTGAAAAAGAAAAAAAGTTCGGTAATTCATGTTTTTCTGGCTTAATAATGGGCTAATTGATGGCCGTAATGATGAGAGCAAACATACCATAACCCCTGTCGCGGGGGTAGTCTCGCCCAAATACCTCAATTTCGTACAGGCCTTCGGTGGTGGGTTGAAACTTTAAGTGGCCCTCGGGGCTGTTGGCGATGTCCTGCATTTCCAGCAGCTTGTCTTCTTCCTGCCGCAGGCGATAAAGGCGCACATTGATGTCGCCAAATTCTGCGGGCTGGGCAAAAGCCTGAATTTCATAGGTGGTGTTGGGATGCAGCATGCGCAGCACATGGGCCGTGCTATCGGTCTGCAGTATGCCTACCTCCACCCGCATGATTTTGTGGTCTTTCTCTACAGATTCCAATATTTTCTGTTCCAGACGGTCGAGCAGGTAGGGGGTAGAAGGGCTTTGAGCCTCCACCAAAGAGGGCCCGCACAGCAGCGCCATGAGGCAGTATGCGAGCAGTTGGCTGAACATTGGGGCTGTTTTCATTGCTTTTGGTGTTTTAATTCTACTCCTTTAAAATTCCACCAGTTCCGGTTTTGGGCATGCTGTACATGTCCTTCCATCAAGTCGAAGATGCGAGTGTCCCGAGGCAGGGGATCGAAATACATACTGAAGGTCTTTTGGCTGCCCACCTGTATTTCCCTGCCGGAAGCAATGTCCCTGAACCTCCTGAGTTTGTACTCCCTCCTGGAGGGATCGCGCAGGTAAAAGGCATAGCGGGTATTGTCGGGGCCAAACAAATCGATCTGAAAACAACCTTTCAGACTCATGCGGATTTCGGTTTCGCTGATTCCCAGTTTTACCTCTTCTATGCGTATTTCGCAGTCGCTGTTGCTGTTGTCGCCCGGAGCCTGCTGCACATAGGGGCGGGAGTAGCTGTAAGAAACAGCCTTAGACTCCAGAGATTCAGGCTTTATTTCCTCCTGCTCTTGTCTGGTTTTAGCGGAAGCTACTTCTGCGGGAGGAACAATTATCGAATCTTGAGGTGATATCCCTTCCATTTCTTCGGGGGTGAGCAAGGCCATGGAATCTATTTGCTGAAGAGCAGGATGTTGTCGGGTTTGAGGTCGCGGTGAATGATGCCATTTTTGTGCAGGGTGGCCAGCCCCCTGAGTACGTCCATTGCGAAGCGCTCCACCTTGCGAAAATCCGGGTTTTTGCCCACCCAGTCTTTGGCGCTGCCCAGTGAGCAGTATTCCATGATAAAAAAGGGATTGCCGTCGAGCATGCCTTTTTCTTCGGCTGCTACCAGGTAAGGCGATTGGATTTTCCCGCACAGGAATTCGCGCTCAAATCTTTTGGATATTTCCTCCCGCAGGTTGGGCGGGTTGTTATAGAGCTTGAGCACCTTCGCTGCCTTTTTTTGGCGGCTGTTTCGTTTATCCCGCACCAGATAAACCACGCCATAGGTTCCCTCCCCCAAGTTTCGTATCACTTCGTAATTGGGGCCCAAAGGATCTCCGCTGCGAAGATCAAAGCGGTTGGCGAGTATAGGTGGCATAATGCATTCATCTAGCTAACAACACTCCTTGTAATGGTTAAACTTCTTCAAATACGAACTTGCGGTTGCCCATGAGGATGATGTCTCCCGGGCTCAGCTTTACTGCCTGTTTGGCATGTACAAAAGTCGTTTGCAGGGCGCTCTGGTCGATGATGTACCAGGCGCCGTCAATGTATTCCAGCACCGCCTGTGTTTTACTGGTGATGCTGTAATTGTTGGGATCCACATTGCTGCGGTTGAGTTCAATTTTATCTCCCGAAAACCTCAGTTCATTGCCACTTGCTTCTCCTTCACGGGCCACTGCTCTGAGGCAAAACTGGCGGCTGTCAACGGGGGTACGGGAGGGGTCAATGGTCTTGGCAAGCCGCTTGCCCGAAGCAGGATTGGAGGGAAAGGACTCCATGGGCATGCTTTCGCGCTCATCTACGGGAGGGGTCTCCCTGCTGGATGGGGCATCCTCCGGGAAGGACTCTGGAGGGGGTTCCTTCTGCGGGCCAGTATTGGGCGCGTCCCAGGGATCCATGATAGAATCCCGCCCTTTAATGGTGCTGTTGAGTTTTGTGGTGGGTTCTCCCATATTCACTTTGGGGTCATTTGACTCTATCTGGTTGATGTTCAATGATCCGTCCAGCGGATAGTTACATTTTTCACATCTTCTACGGCTGTCCTCATTTTTCCAACCACAATTGTTACATCTCATAACAGTGAATTGATAAGGTGAATGGTTTATGTTTGTTTTATCAACAGGAAAAATGTTATGATACACCTGTTGACAATTTTTACCCAAAACATTCTGAACTGATTTAAAGTTTTTGAATCCTATGTTTAATCAACCAAAAAGAGAATGCGAGGAAGTGCCACGCCCACCATGATGAGAGGCTGGTATCCTGTCT
>RFHT01000075.1 GCA_003696835.1 Bacteroidota bacterium | reverse complement strand
GTCAGCAAAAAAAGCCGCAAAAAGGGATCGGCGTCCTTAACCACAGAAAAAAAGTTTTTCAGTATGTCGCGATTGACCTCGGCCTGGGCCGGATCGTCGATGTAGTCCACCAGCGGCTTGTCGTACTCGTCTATGAGCACCACCAGCTGACGGCCGTTGCGGGCCATCTGGCGGATCAACTCCTGAAAGCGGGGGCCAATGCCTTTTTGCTTCAGCCGGATTCCGGCTTCCTCTGCTTTATTGTCCAGGCTTTGGTACAGGCCTGCTTCCAACCCAATATCTTTGTATCCCAGCGTACTGAATGAAAAATGCAGCACCGGATGAGGCTCAAAGTCGTAGTGTTTTTCTATCCACAACCCTTCAAACGATTCCCGCTCACCCTGAAACAAATACTTCAGCGTAGAAATCAGCAGGGATTTGCCAAAGCGCCTCGGACGGGAAAGGAAGTAGTAGTTGCCTGAGGTAAGCAGCCGGTAGATTTCCTCCGTTTTGTCCACATAGAGGTAACCTTCCTCTCTGAGCTTTTTGAAATCCTGTATGCCAATGGGATATTTTTTCATAGGGATAAAAGTACGAAAAAGTTTTCAGTGAACTTCGAAAGCATAAGTTCTGTATGGTCGTTAGGATACGCTTACTTCGTTGGGGTCCGTTATTGGCATTCCCTCCCGTTCATCTACCTTATGCCATTCATAATCTTCGGGCCTGAGGTGGCGGGTGAGTTTGCGGTAGCTGCGGGTAAATCCGGGAAAGAGGGTGGTATTTTTGCCGGATTCCAGTTGGTACCAGCTGGTGCAGCCGCCGGTTTGCCAAACGGTGGAATTCAGTTTTTGCTGAATTTCGTGGTTGTAGGCCTGCTGCACTTGCGGTTTCACATCCAGAAAGGAGGCTTGCCGCGCTTCGAGCTGGTGCAGGGCATCCATGATGTAGTTGAGCTGCGACTCCATGATGTGGATCATGGAGTTGTGGCCCAGGCCGGTGTTGGGGCCAATCATGATGAAGAGGTTGGGGTAGCCCGAAACGGTGGTGCCCAGGTAAGCTTCGGGCCCGCTTTGGGCCCATTCCTGGTGGAGGTTTCGGCCATTGCGGCCGACGATTTGTACGCGTTTGTCCATTTCGGCGGCGTTGAAGCCGGTGGCAAAAATAATGACCTCGGCTTCGCGCAGTCTGCCACTTGCATCCAGTATGCCGGTGGGTGCGATCCCGGCAATGGGAGTGGTAACCAGCTCCACATTGGGGCGCTGCAGGGCCGGGTAGAAGGCGTCGGAAGGCAGGATGCGCTTGCACCCAATTTGATAATTGGGGGTGAGGGCTTTGCGCAGGGCGGGGTCTTTCACCTGCTTTTCCAGGTGCTTCAGGGCTGTTTTTTCGGCCAGGCGGGCCATGGTTTTATTTCCCTTAAAGCCCAGGTAGCGAATTTCGAGGCTCCAGTAGATGAAGTTTCTAAACAGTTGCTGCAAAGGGGGAAAGTGACGATACAGCCAGCGTTCTGCAGCCAGCAAATTGCGGTCGGGTTTGGGCACGATCCAGGGGGCCGAACGCTGAAAGAGGTAGAGCTGGCTCACCTCTGGGGCGATGGCGGGTACAATCTGAATAGCGCTGGCACCGGTACCGATTACGGCTACACGCTTGCCCCGCAGGTCCACCTCCTGGGGCCACTGCGAAGAGTGGAAGGCCAGGCCTTCAAAGGATTCACGCCCCGTAAAATCGGGGATATGGGGGCGGTTGAGGGGGCCGGTGGCCGAGATGAGCACCGGCGCGCACAGGCGCGCACCGGAAGCAAAACCAATTTCCCATTCGCCTTTTTCTTCATCAAACACATACTTCCTGGCTTCATGCCCGTAGCGGATGTGATCCTGCAGGCCATAACGCGCCACACAATCTTTGAGGTAGTCCAGTATTTCCTGCTGAGGCGGAAACATGCGCGTCCAGTTGGGATTTTGGGCAAAAGAATAGGAATACAAATGTGAAGGAATGTCGCAGGCACAGCCCGGATACACATTGTCGCGCCAGGTGCCACCTATTTCATCAGCCCGCTCAAAGATCAGAAAGTCGCGCCGGCCAGCTTCCAGCAGGCGGATGGCCGCCGCCAGGCCAGCAAAACCCGCACCGATAATGGCGACGCCGGTGCGCTCAATAGTCGTACTTGGGTGCTCCATATCAGAAATGCTGATTAATCAATCGGTAGTAAATGATGCCGGTAAAGCCGTAGTACAGCCAGGGCTCAAGTTAAAAAAAATTGCCAAGTATGTAGCATACACTTTTTTCAGTCCTTAATAGGTTATAAATGGCATAAATGTTTAGTTTTGTGCGTTTTTGAGCCAAACCGGAGGACAAGCCCTTTGGTTACTATATTTTAGCATAAAGACCCGGGATGAAAGAACAGATAGCCCAATTACTTGCCGAAGTCGAAGGTTACGTAGCAGACACGCCCGAAGCCCTGGAGGCTTACAAGCGTAAATTTACCAATAAAAAAGGCGCCGTCAATGCCCTCTTCGAGGCCTTTCGGGCCTTGCCGCCTGCGGAAAAACGCGAGCTGGGCCGCCCACTGAACGAGCTCAAAAAACGTGCGGGCGAGCGCCTGCAGGAATTTCAGCAGGCATTGAAAAGCAGCCAGACACAGGCCGGCCAGCCCGATGATCTCTTTTTGCCCGGCGACCCCCACGTACCGGGGGCACGCCATCCGCTCTCCATTGTGCTGGGCCGCATCGTAGAGATATTTGAGCGCATCGGCTACCGGGTGTATGAAGGACCGGAAATTGAAGACGACTGGCACAACTTTACCGCCCTGAATTTTCCGCCCAACCACCCCGCCCGCGACATGCAGGATACTTTCTTCGTTTCGCGCGACCCCGACTATGTGCTGCGCACCCACACCTCGCCCGTACAAATACGGGCCATGGAAAATGAGCAGCCCCCTTTGCGGGTGCTGGCTCCCGGCAGGGTGTATCGCAACGAAGCCATATCGGCCCGCACCCATTGTTTCTTCCATCAGGTGGAAGGCCTG
>RFHT01000615.1 GCA_003696835.1 Bacteroidota bacterium | reverse complement strand
GCACCCTCATATTGTTTGTAGATATGTTGGTGGCCCTGGGATTTTTCTGGGCAATGGTTTTGCAATGGAGGGGCCGGGCCTTTCAGCTCAGCAGTGTTGTCTTTCTGGCAAGGGCGATCAAAAAACTGGAGTACAGGAAAAAGGTAGCTTATGTGTTTGTTCCGGTATATATCCTCACCCTGGCTCTGGGCGTAAATTTGGTGTACCTTCACCTGATTGCTGAGCTCGCTACCCCTGTGCGCATGCTTATTCATTATGGCCTCACGGCAGCCCTGTTACTGGTCATGGTGTTGGGGGTATATATGCAAAAGCGAAAAATTCGCAAAGAAATTGAGCCTTTGCTTTCAGAACTGAAAACATTGAGGCAAAATTTGCTGGACCAGGAATAAGATGAGCTGGAGGTGAGATTAACTTAAAATTCGCTGCCGTAATAGTTTTTTGCGGCAGCTTTTGCTTCAGCCACTGTGGTGCGCTGGCCATTTACCACCCCGGCTATAAAGGCATCCTTTACACCCATTTTGCGCACATCGTTCAGGAAACGCTCGGCATCTTCAAAGCGGTGAAAACGACCCAGCACGTACTTGTTTAACCCATATTCGTTGGTGCCGCGCAGGCGCACGAGCTCATCGGCGTACTGCCCAAGGTCAAACTCCCTGAAAGCCCCAATTTGCACCTCAAAACCCACATCCAGTTCTTCGCCGCTTTCTTCGGCATAACTGGCATGTATGCTCCTGAGATGTTGTACTTCCGTCTCCAGGCTGTCCAGCCGTTGCAGCAAAATGGCATTCTGTCGTTTGAGGGCATTCTGGTTACAGGCACTTCCCAGACACACAAGAGCAATCAGGCCTCCGATTATAAAAATTTTTCTCATATTTGATTGTAACGCAAATCAGGGCACAATCATTTTATTTTGGGATTAATCGTAACTTGCTGAAAACCCAAATCCTGGATAAGATGCATGAGTCGGCCTATTTTGTCATCATCAATCCCGTTTCCGGAGGCGGTCGTAGCAAAAAGCTCTGGCCCAAAATTGAGGCACAGCTGCGGGACTATGGGCTGGTGTTCCAGCGTATGTTTACCCAGGATGCAGGAGATGCCACCCGGCTGGCCCGCCAGGCCATTGAACAGGGTTACCGCAAACTGCTGGTCATAGGAGGCGACGGGACCATCCACGAAGTGGTGAATGGAATATGCGGACAAACAGCAGTGAGCAGCCGCAGGATCTTACTCGCCGTCATTCCGGCAGGTACGGGCAGCGATTGGGTAAAAATGCACGGCATTCCCCGTCATTACCGGCGGGCTGTGAAGTTGTTGGTGGAGGGAAAAAATATCTTTCAGGATGCGGGCCTGATTGGGTACCAGCGGGACGGCCACCCTTGTACCCGCTATTTCAGCAATGTAGCGGGCCTGGCTTATGATGCCTACGTGGTGCGCCGTACCCAAAACAAAGCCAGGACGGGCCTTGGAGGAAGCATCTACTATCTGTGGAAGGTGCTGAGCTCCATGTTTAGCTTTCCACCAGCGGAATTGCAGCTCAAAGGGCTGGAACGTCCCTGGTCGGGCAAGGTTTTTTGTCTTAATGTGGCCATAGGAAGGTATGTAGGGGGAGGAATGCACATTGCCCCCCTTTCCATCCCCGACGACGGCAACTTTGATATTACCCTCATCCGTGCCATCAGCCCCTGGGAGGTGCTGCTCAACCTACCCAAACTGTACAATGGCAGGCTATACCGGCACAGAAAAATTGAGCACTTTCGGGGCGCTTCCCTGATGGTAGATGCCCGCCCCCAGGTGCCCGTAGAGGCCGACGGGGAGTTACTGGGCTTTACGCCGGCGGAGATTCGCATATTGCCCGCTGCCCTTCAGGTGCGGGTGCCTGCGGATTGAAGGCTTACATGCGGATAATTTCAAATTCCACCCGCCTGTTTTTGCGCCTGCCTGCTTCGGTGGCATTACTGGCAATGGGCCGGTGCATGCCAAAGCCCTTTACCTGCAGCCGGTATTCGGCTATGCCCCTGCTCATGAGGTATTCTTTTACCGCATTGGCCCGCAGCAGGGAAAGCTCTTCCTTCTGCTGCCGGTTGCCGGTATCGTCGGTATGGCCGCTGATTTCAATGGCCACCCTGGGGTTGAGTTTGAGAAATGCCAGCAGGCGTTCGAGCTCTGCATAAGAGGAATACAACAATTCCCATTCACCCGAATTGAAATAAATATTGCGCAAAATGAGCTTGCTGCCAATGGCAATGGGTTCCAGCTGTATTTCCTTTTCTATGGAGGTTTTGGAGATAACCGTGTCCATGCGGATGTCCTCTCCATAAAACATATAGCCTTTGGCCAGCACATTGATGCTACTGAGCCCGTGCGTGGGCAGCAGCATGATAAAGCTGCCCGTAGCGGGATGTGAATAGGTACTGGCCAGGGAGTCCAGGCTGAGGTTGTCGGTAAGGGTAATGTGTGCCCGCAGGGGTTTGCCGCTTCGTTTATCCACCACTCTTCCCATCAGGGCAGGCGGCGTAATGTAGGGATGTACCCCCGCCCGTTTGGGGTCGCTGATGTTGCATATCCACATATCTGAGCTACCCTTGTGGCCCGGCAACTGGGTGCCTTCCGGTATTTGCTCGGAAAAGCCCATGGCCAGAAAGCCCCCCTTTTCCAGCTCTATAATGGAGTTGAAAATGTCTTTGCCTTCAAAGCCAAAAGTCCGGCTCCATATTCTGTTTCCGATGGCATCTACTTTGATCACCCAGGCATCGTAATAGCCATTGTTCAGCTGTATATCCATGTCTCTGGACCGCACCACCCCACAGGCTACATAACCGCCGTCATGAGTGGGAAATACGTCATTGGCGCCGTCGGCCTTGGTTCCTCCGTAAGTTTGGCTCCAGAGCAGGTCGCCTTTGGCACTTATTTTCATCAGCCAGAAATCCCCTTTACCACGGTTGAAGTCTATGTGATGGTTGGCCGAAAAGGTGGTACCTGCAAATACCACATCTCCATTGGCATCCATAAAACTGCCGTGCACGTCGTCATTGGCCGAGCCCCCGTAGGTATTTTGCCAGTGAATATTGCCGTATTCCCCTATGAGGGTGATCCATACGTCGTTTTTTCCCAGGGAGGTGGCCACGTCCCCATCTGTGGAGTTGGTGGCATGTACCACCATGTATTCCCCTGCTTTGTATTCATGAATTCGTTTTACGGTTTCACTGGAACTGCCCCCGAAGTGTTTTTCCCAGATGAGCTCACCCTGCTGGCTGAGTTTGGCCACCCAGCTGTCGAGCCCGCCGTGATGCCGGGATTCCATGCTGCCATCGAGCGAGCCCGAGGAGCCCCCGATGAGGTAGCCCCCATCCTGGGTTTCAATGATGGCCTTGCCCTGGTCGTTGCCTCGGCCACCGTAGGTGCGGCTCCAAAGTACATTGCCCAGGTCGTCGAGCTTGACCACCCATATATCCATCTGGCCATAGGCCTGTGTGATGTCGCCGTCAGAAGAATTGGTCGTACCAATGAGTACATACCCTCCATCGCTGGTTTCTATAAAGTCGGAGAGGGTTTCCATTCCGCTGCCTCCCAGGGTAACCTTCCAGAACACCACCCCCTGGGTGGAATATTTCAGCGCCAGTACGTCGCCGTAGCTGCTGTGGTTTTCGCTGCCTATTCCATCAGTAGAGTAAATCTCTCCCGCCACAACCAGCGAGCCGTCGGGCCGGAGGATGAGCCGCTTTCCAACATCATAACCCGAACCTCCAAAATAAGCATGCCAATAGGCAATTTGTGCCTGAAGTTTGCATGAAAAGCCCAGCACAATAAAAACTAATATCCACTTTTGAAAATACATACTATTTATTCGTTTGTTATAATAAAGGTATAAAATCCTTGTTATACTGAAGCGGGAATTGCAATTTTGCTCAAAATTCCCGCTGAAAATGGTCTAATATATCCGGGGAATTGGTATCTTTGTTTTTTGGGCGTTTCAAAACAAAACCCTATTTTTACTCAGAGCTTTTGCATAATGATGAAGCACCTTTCATATCTCTTTTTGTTGCTGAGTTTGGGGCTTTTCCATTTCACAGGCCCGCTTTTTGCCCAGGAAGTGCTGCTGAAGCATTTTACCATCAGCTCGGATGGGGCAGACATTCTGGTCGAATGGGAAGTGAAGGACGAGCAGGGCATTACCGAATTTCAGCTGTACCGCAAGTTTAATGATGATCCTACCCTCAAATTTGTCGCCAGCATACCCGTTAATGGTACCCTCAAATACAAATATCTAGACGATGGCATCTTTAAAAACAACGGGCGGGTGATTCAATATGAGTTACATATTTTTAAGGACCAGCAAATCTATAAATTCTTCAGCATTCCCCTTGCTCATACCCCTACCTCTATACAACGCACCTGGGGGAGTATCAAATCCATGTTCCGTTAACGATAAACTTATCAGCCTCACCAACCCTTTTTCTATTTGAAACAACTCTACTGACGCGTTCAACAAGCATTTCATTGTAGGCAATCTGCTGTTCCCCATAGGTCCGGCTTCGTTGCTACATAATGAATGGTGTTTGGAATCGTTTTCTTAACAAAACTGAAATCTTACACTTTTACTTTCAAATGAAGCGGAACATTTATTTATTTCTCACGCTGCTTTTGCTCAGTATTTGCTCACATGTCAAGGCTCAGCTCCGGGAGGGGTATCTGCGGGTTGGTGTTTCTGTAGGAGCCACCAATTATCAGGGCGACCTCAGCGACGACCACCTATCTACTTTGCTGGCTGCACGGCCTGGCTTTGGCCTGATGGCTGCTTACCACTTCAATTCCATTTTTAGTGCCAGGCTCAGCCTTCAGCACGGTTGGGTGCAGGCCTCAGATGCCAGCAGTTCCCGTCCCGGCAAGGTGAGGCGCAACCTCAGCTTTAAATCGCCCATCACTGAAATGAGCGCCCAACTGGTGTTTGACTTTATCCCCACCGACCGGGCCTATGCCTACCGGCCCAAACTGACGCCCTACGGCTTTGCCGGCATCGGTATTTTTACCTTTAACCCCAAAGCCCGGCTCAATGGCGAGTGGATCGAACTGCAGCCCCTGGGCACCGAAGGGCAGTACTTGCCCGATCCCGACAACCGCTACCCCGATCCCTATAACCTGGCCCAAATCAGTGTGCCGGTGGGTTTCGGCCTGCGTTATGCACTGGGCAGGCAGTGGAACATTGAGCTGGAGTCGGGCCTGCGCAAAACCTGGACCGACCACCTGGACGATGTGAGTACCTATTACCCCAACCAGGAAGACCTCGCGGCCCAGAATCCCACAGCTGCCTTGTTATCCAGCCGAACCGACCTGGCTGCTTATCCCCTGGGTAATCCAGCCGGCTCCATGCGTGGCAATCCCGAAAACGACGACTGGTATGTATTTACCAATATCACCCTGAGTTTTATCATCGACCAGGTGAAGTGCCCGAGTTTTCGGTAGGATGCAGGTGGCAGGTACCATGATGCAGGTGGCAGGTCGGAGCGCAGCGGAGGTGCCTTTTTCTGTGTTCCAGATAAAGAAAACGGCCGGCTGAATAGAGCCGGCCGCTACTTATGGTGCATGCAGGTGCAAACTCGTTCATCAGGCAGTGGAATAAATCCTGCTGATGAGGTTGTCGATCACGTAGGATTTGGAGCGTGAATAAAAGGTGTCGAGGTCCTGCAAATATCGGTGGTAGAGGAAGTTGAGCACCAGGCCGGCCAGCAAGGCCACCAGGGTAGTGTCAAAGGCCACATTGAGGTGGCGGGTAATTTCGGGCATGCCTTCAGCCGTTTTGGCCAGGTGAGCCATGCCGATGGAAGTGGACAGGCCCATGAGGGTGCCGATAAAACCCAGCGAAATAATGGCCCCCAGCAAGTACCTCACTATCTCCAGTTTGCCTTCCTGTTCTTCCTTGCTGTTTTCCACTTGTGCATGGAAAACCTGAAGGGTATCGGGTATAGACTGGTCGTTGCGGTACTGGGTACAGGCTTTTTTGATAAAATCGGATACCAGTGAGCCTTTGCCTGCCTTTTCCAGGCTGATTACCCTGAGCTTAATCTTGGCCACCTCTTCGGGCGAAAGCACCAACTGGTCTCTTTCGGGAAGCAGTTGTTGCTCAAAGCCATTGAATTCAGATCTGATGGAGCGCTTTTTTTCGTACAGCTCAAAAAAGCTGTAAAAAAACAGTACGTAAATAACGGCCTGAATGTAGCCCTGTGTGGACCCACCCAGAGCCTCAAAGAAGCGGTGGAGGCCAGTTACAGACTCAAATAACTGGCCGAGCAGGATCAGCACCAGCCATAGCGATACGGCGGCCAGTATGCTGAATACGAGTTGGAGTAATTTTGTCTTGAACATATTCTCTATGTTTTGTAAGGTTATTGTTGAATGAATTGGTAGCTGCCATCGGCCCTGAGGAGGACCTTTCCCAGCAATACCCTGGATTTGCCAATCGAAATGGTTTTAGTAAAGTGTTCACCTCTTTGCTTTCCGGCCTTCCCTTTGGTGTATATCAGGCCCTTCAGCCTGACCGTTTTGTTTCCACTTTTGCTTTCCTTAAGCTGTGCATACAGCAGGTATTCGCCCGGGATGATGCGGTCAAACTGGCGCACGGCTTCCTGGGTGGTGCGCAGGTCGTTCCCAAAGAGGCGGTTTCTCGACTTACCGCTGTCCCACTGCCCGATGGAGCGGTGTTTTTTGTTACCGCCATACACACATACATTGCCTTTACACACAAAAAAATCTACGTTGTCGCTTTGATTGGCCCAACTCACCTCAAATGAGACTTTGCAGGGCACCGAAGGAGCATCGCCTTTGAAAACTGGCGTGGACTCAGGCTGGTGCTCACTTACCTTCACGGGCTTTTCTGAGGCCTGCCCGGGCTTTTCAGCTACCTTGCTCGCTGTTTCGGGCCTGGGGCCAGAGGGCGCAGCCGCCGTAGGTGCCGGGCGGACCGGCGCCTCAATAGCGGTTTGGGGGATAGGTCCCGGTTTTTCTGCCTGGGGGAATTGACGGTAATCCACCAGTACGGTAAACAGGGTGTCTCCGGCTCTTTTGGACCTGAGGCTGTCGGGCAAATCGCCAAACACCTTCATGCGGGCGGTGTCCATATACATCACCAGCTGTTTGGCATCCGGAGCGGAACTGCCACCTTTGGGGGTAATGATGAACAGAAAAATGACGGCCCCCAATGCACCTGTAATCAGGTCGAGAAAAGAGAGATTGAATAGTTGAGTTTTTCTCCTTGCCATGGGATTATGGGTTAGGTGAATACCTGGGAATTCCGCTGCTCACATCCGGAGCATTCCCGGGTATAAAAGTGTTTCCATTTTGCATGTTGCGGGTGGGGCTTTGTAGCGGAAAATGACAATGCACGCATTTTGCTTCCTGCCCGGGGGTTTCACAGCCGCAGTTGACACACTGAAACGGTTTTTTTTCCAGGGCTACTGCTTCCAGGGGATTCCCCTCCGCAATCTGATAGGTGAAGTTTCCTTCCATGTTGCACTGATGGCAGCGGAGGGTGCCATCGGCATTTTCACTAAAGCAATTGTTACAGATCAACATAACTTAATATTTGTCTTCAAAGGAAAAGTGAAATTCGTACCCTATGGTGATGATGGTTGAGCGGTTTTTCTGCCTGCCTTTGTAGTCGTCGAAAAAGGCATTGGCCTGTTTGTAGCGGGGATTAAAGGAATCCTGCATGCCGCTGTCCCAGGTGAGGCCCAGGGTGAGTTTGCTGCGTTCGTTGAGATCCACATACAGCCCGGGCGAAAACTGAAAGCCCAGCTGCATCTTGCGGTAATCGTCATTTACTCCACTTCCAAAGCGAACGGTATAATGCTCTGTGGATACCTCTTCTCTGCCATAATACTCCAGTGACTCCGTGATTTTTCCGCCCAGGCCTATGTTGAAAGAGGGCCCCATGGAGAGGGAAACCCCAAAGTTACTGGTCAGGGGTTGACGGTATCCGAGCAGGAGGGGAATGGAAAGGAAATGCAGGCGCTCGTCGGCTGAGAAAAAACCGGTGCCATCAGCATCGATAAAGTTATCGGTTTCGTAATGGCCGCCTTTTTGAAGGTAATGCAGCCCGCTGCTCAAGGTGAAGTTCCTGAGCTGAAGCCCTGCGGTAAAGCCTCCGTTCAGGCCAGCCAGGGGCTTGGAAACGGAGTACAGCTCTGCCAGGTCCACGGTGTATTTGAATTTGGAAAAATTCGTCCCGGCAGTTGCTCCCACGAAAAAGGAATTTTTCTGGGCATAGAGTCCGCTAAACATGAGAAAGAACAGCACAAAGCCCGCAGCGAAGTGGAGCTTTCGGCTGTTTGGGTGAGGGTAAAAAGATTGCATTTTCATGAGATGTTAATTTGGTTAAACTTCATTAAAGCCTGTTGGCCGGGCACAAAAGCGACAAAAAAGAGGCCGTAACAGCCTGTTTCGGCGCATGAATGTACATTCGTGCTTGCATTCATGTCAGGCGTGAAGGCCTGCTCATAGCTGTGATGCAAGGCGTACTGCCAGGGAAGCGCGCTTGTCTGTGGAATGGGGCTTTTTTTCCCAAAACGAGAAAATAGGCCCCATTTTGAAATTCTAAGCGCTTATGATTATTCTTGTAAAACCTTTGTTCCCACTTTTGGGAGCTGTATTCAAATTCAACCTAAACAAACCATCAAGTAAACATGACAACCAGCGTTTCTATCAGGCTTCTTTTTGCCGTATGCCTTTTTTTTGTTGCCTGTGCAGGCGCAGAGCAAGACGGCCACGGCCACTCCCATGATTCCGGACCGGAAGGAAACCAGGCCAAACTGGTTACGGGCCAGGGCGATTTTATTTTCTCCTGGGATCAGGAACTAACGGCTGCCTTTCCCGAAGATGCCCGGGAATTTGAAAAAGACATGCACGGAGGCTTCAATGAAGACCCCGAAACGGGCATAGTTTATACCGGTATCCCCGGCTACGGACTGTGTGCCATCAGCCCCGACCTCCTCCAGTGGACCCGCATAGGTACGGATGAGCGTCTGAAAGACAATATTCATGGCATCGTGTTTTTTGTGCATAATGGGGAAAAACGCCTGGCTGTAGCCCAGGAAGGCAAACGGGTCATGGTACTGGACCTGCAGGGCAATGTGCTCAGCGAAATCAATAAACCCACTGGAAAGGAGTTTAACTTTGCCCCGGCCAACGAGTTTTTTGCTTCAGAGGATAGTAACTTTGGGGTAACCGATGTTACCTATCTGGACGGCATCATTTATGCAACGCATGGATATTCAAAGGGCGATTTCGTACTCACCATAGAAGAAAAAGACGGCAAATGGGATTGGGGTAGCCTGGCCTGGGGAGGAAAGGGTGACCAACCCGGGCAGTTCCAGACTGCACATGGCATCTATGCCCATGACGGATACCTGCTGGTGGCCAACCGTGCTGCCCAGCAAATTGTAAAGTTTACCAAGGCGGGCGAATTTGTAGAGCTGATGCCGGACATACCCCCGGGCACCCTGGTGTGCAATGTGTCCTACAAAGTAGAGCACTTCTTCTTCAATGGCCTTTCTCCCATTGATTCTACCCAAAAATCTGCCCCGGTGTATGCCCATACAGGCGAAAAAGTGGTATCTACCATCATCCCCGGCGATCTGGACATTCCCGTGCTGACCAACATTCACCAGGTGTGGCCTCACCTCATTACACAAGAGGACGGCAGCCAGCACCTCTACCTGCTGGTACACGGCTGGAACAAAGGCAAGTTTGCTGTATTAAAACTGGAAAGTTGATGGCCTATACGGGAAATGCCTCAGGGAAGGAGCATTTCCCGTTTGATCTCTGCCACGGATTTACAGCCTGAAAGGCCCATGGTCAACTCGAAGTCGGCCAGGTAGTTTCTGAGCAGTTCGCGCACCCCCTTTTCGCCCGCCAGGGCCAGGGCATATACATAAGGACGCCCAATGCATACGGCTGTGGCACCCAATGCCAGGGCTTTAAACATATCGGCTCCACCGCGTACTCCACTGTCCAGCAGTATGGGAATCTGACCGTTTACTGCTTCGGCAATGGCGGGCAGGGCCTCTATGCTGCTGATGCTGCCGTCTATCTGCCTGCCACCGTGGTTAGATACAATGAGGCCATTGATGCCGTAGTCCAGAGCTTTGCGGGCATCGTCAGCCTGCAAAATGCCCTTGAGTAAGATGGGCAAGCGGGTACGTTCCCGCAGAAAAGGCAGGTCTTCCCAGTTCAGAGAAGGGCGGGAATACATATTTACAAACGTTCGCACTGCGCGCAGGGGCCTGCCCGAACGCAGGTTTTGCCAAAAGCTTCCCGGGTAATTCCGCAGTAGTTGAAGGAGTGTTTGGATGGCTTTTAGGGTGATTTTCCGCTCAGGAGGCGCTTCGGTAGGCGGCTGGTCCACCAACTGCTGAAATATCGGGTCACTCACGTACTGGGCAATGCCTTTACCTTGTAAAAAGGGCAGGTAGGCCAGGTCCAGGTCCTGGGTGCGCCAGCCCAGCAGGGTGGTATCCAGGGTAACGACTATGGCTTCACACCCGCAATTTTCGGCCCGCTGCACCAGGCTTTCCACCAGCTCGTTGGATTTGCTCCAGTACAGCTGAAACCATCTGGGCTGATCGGCCATCACCCCGGCACAGGCCTCCATGGGCACCGAGGCCTGATTGGAAAAAATCATGGGAATACCCAGTGCGGCAGCTGCCCTTGCTACGGCCAGGTCGGCCTGCCTGTGGGCGAGGTCCAGCACCCCCACGGGAGCCAGCAGCAGGGGCGCCGGTAGCCTTCGGCCAAAGAGTTCTACCGAAGTGTCTCGTACTTCCACATTGCGTAGCATACGGGGCACGATCTTCCAGCTATGAAATCCCCGGCGATTATGGATGATGCTTTGACCTTCACCGGCCCCGCCGGCTACGTAGGCAAAGGCTTCCCGGCTCATTTTTGCGCGGGCGCTGGCTTCCAGTTGGTCAAAATCAACCGGTATGTGGGGCTTATGGCCGGCTGCGCCCAGTATGTATATTTCCTTTTGGCGCTCCAGGGCAGAGGCGGGGGGAGTAGTAGCGGGTTTCACGGGCAGTAGGTTTGGGTGAATAAATAATAGCAGGTGTAAAAATGAAAAATTATGGCGATTCAAGCAAAGGTTACCTTTGAGGGAGTAGAACAGACTAATGGCTGAGGAGCAATCACTTTTTTGTGATGATATACCTGAAATTGTTCTAACTTTGCTCTATGTCTAATTCATTTGGAACCTTATACCGGATTACAACCTTTGGCGAGTCGCATGGCGAGGGAATTGGCGTGGTGATTGATGGCTGCCCTGCCGGCATCAAATTGGACAGAGCCTTTATACAGCAAGAGCTGGACCGCAGACGCCCCGGCCAGAGCCGCATTACGACCCAGCGCAAAGAGCCCGACACCTTTGAGCTGCTTTCCGGGCATGTGGATGACCTCACTACGGGCACGCCCCTGGCCTTTTGGATTCCCAACCGCAATGTGCGCTCCAGGGATTACGACCACCTGGCCCAGGCCTACCGGCCTTCACACGCCGACTACACCTACCAGGTGAAGTACGGCATACGGGACCACCGGGGAGGCGGGCGTTCCTCGGCCAGGGAAACAGCTGCCAGGGTAATAGGTGGGGCAGTAGCTAAGTTGTTACTGAGGCAGATTTCGGATATTCAAATTCATGCCTGGGTACAGCAAATTCATCATATACAGCTGGAAACAGAACCCACCTCCTTTGAACTGACCACTGATTATGCCTTTGCGGTAAAATGCCCCCACCCGCCTACGGCCGAAAAAATGTATCATTTCATTGACCAGATACGCAAAGAAGGCGATTCGGTAGGAGGAGTCATTGCCTGCAAAGCCACAGCTGTACCGCCTGGCCTGGGCGAGCCCATATACAACAAGCTGGAAGCTGCTTTGGCTTCGGCCATGATGAGCATCAATGCCGTGAAGGGATTTGAGGTTGGATCGGGATTTTCGGGCACCTTCATGCGGGGCTCGGAGCACAATGACCTCTTTTATATGGAGGGAGAACGGGTGAGAACGCAAACGAATTACTCAGGTGGAATACAGGGAGGCATCAGCAATGGCGAGCCCCTGTACATGCGTGTGGCCTTTAAGCCCACCGCCACCATTATGCAGGATCAGCCCAGTGTTGACGAAGCTGGTAATCCCGTCGTCCTGAAAGGAAAGGGCCGGCATGACCCCTGTGTGGTTCCCCGCGCGGTGCCCATAGTGGAAGCCATGGCGGCCATTGTACTAGCAGATTTTATGTTGTTGCAAAAAGCCAGAACCATCAATTAAGCACAATTTTATGAATCGACTCACCCCAGCATTATGCCTTTTGGTCATGGTGCTTGTATGGCCTGCTGTGCCCCAACTTTGCGCACAAAGCATACGGCCCCTTGCCCACTGGACCTTTGAAGGCAATTCCTGGACAGAAGATGCTGCAGGGGGGAAAAAGATTATCAGCAGTGGTAAGCTGCTGCACAAGCAGACGGAGGGCAGGGTAGGGGAATATCTCAGACTGGACAAAACGCAGTCCGACTTACTCAGATTGCCCATTCATACAACTGAAGCCCTTACCATTGAATTCATGTTTCGCTTCCCCCAGTATGATTACAACCGCTTCAACCGCCTGTTTTACTTCTCCGATTACAGCTTGTTTACCACCATTTATCAGGAGGGCTGGCAATTTATCACCAAAGTGATGGACGAAAACGGGCAGGTGCATACCGATGACATGCGGATTCCTTTTGACGGGCTGGGCAAGCGCAACTTTGGTTATTACTTTGATGGCAACTGGCACCACGTTGTGATCAAGTTTGATGCCCGCAAGGGAGTCAAGGAATTGTGGGTGGACGGGGAGTTGCCCGATGGATTTTCCAAACAGCTGCCTTATACCGGCAAGATTTGTGCACAGACTCCCTGCCAGAAAACCCTTTATTTTAGCCACACACCCGCTTTTAAGGCCAATTTTGTAGGGGATTTGGACGAAATTGTCATTTTCGACCGTTTTGTTCCGCCTGCCTTGCACCAACTGCATTATTTTCAAATGCGCAACGGACGGGCATATACCTTTGAACTGCCTACCGATACCGACTGGCAAAGCGGCATAGACCTGGACCAGGGAAACCCACCGGATGATCGCCCTTCAGGTATAGACCCGAGAGAGTTTGCGCCCGGACACCCGCAGGTAAAGGCATCACCTGTTAACCAACTGGCTGCTTTTCCCCTGCCGAGATATAAAGCCGGCCACAGCCTTATGCCCAATTTCAACTGGATGGGTATGCGCTACTTTGGAGGGCTGATGCTGTACCGTTCAGATCCCCGACGGGCCATTGATGCCTCCGTAGCCATACAAAAAGAGCTGGCCCTCAACTGGAATTACATGCTGGTGATCCAAAACACCAAAATTGCCCGGGATCAGCAAGACCTGGAACGGGGTTTTTTCTCTGCCTGGATCGACCTGGCAAACCGATATCCCGACCTGCCTTTGGGGATGACCACCTTCTGGCCTCAAATTCATCTCACAGATATAGGTGAAGCAGACCATCGGCCCTATATTGTGCGCAACAACCTGCCAGATTTTTACTACCTCAAAAGCAGCTCGGGAGAATTCCTCACCCGGGATGGGCGAAGCGTAAGGATGCCTTCGGCCATCAGCCCGGCTGCTCCAGAGGAGTTGATCATCAAAGACGGCATGGCCCAAAGGCATTACCTTCAGAAAATTCTCTCCCGTCTTCACCGGCCTGTGCAGCTCATCAATGAAAATGGGGAAGTACCCCCCTGGCCTTACAGGGAGGAGGTGCTGAAAAAAGACCCCCGCCTGCTGAGGGCCAAGCTGGAGTATGAGCGGGAAAAGGAGGACGATACCCCCCCCGAAATTGCCACCCGAACTGCTCCGGGAGCATCTGATTGGGACCTTTACCAGGCCGTACAAAAAACCCGCCTCAGAAAAGCCTATCGCGACCAGTTTATGAGCCTGCCGGAGTTGAAGCAGACCCTTTTCACCTGGTATGGGGTGGACGGCGGGCCCATCGACCGCTTTGAATGGACAGAAGCACGCAAGATTCATACCCCCATACGGGGGCAGTACTATGCTACGCCGGATTTTTACCCCAGGTGGCCCGACAACTGGCGTTCGTGGAAGGGGGCTTTCCGGGGGCTGGACTGGATTGTGCAAAGCAGGAAAAAGGAAATATTGGCAGGCGACCGGCTGTTTTCGCCTTTTGTGGCCGCAGGCTGGGACAAAGATCCGGAGAAAAACATTCGGCCTTCCCAGTGGCTGGGGCTGCTCAAGGTGTTGAACGTCATGGGAGCAGAGTTTTTTTATACCGGATTTTTTAATGTGGGCAATAACGAAACCATTTTTCCCGACCCCCACCACTATACCTGGCAGGCCGTGATGCCTGCTTATGCCCAGGCCATCGCCAGCAGGTATGAGGAGGAACTGCTGGAGGGAAATCTGCTTACAGATGAATCGGGTATGCCTATACTGGAGTATTGGGCCGGCGACCCCAGGGTACCCCTGAGCATACGCAAGCATGCCAATAAGTCCCGTTATGTGTTGGCCGCCACGATTCAACCCAACAGCAACCTCAAGGGCGTGGTGCCTGATTCTACCCGGGCCCGGGTGGAGTTTAACGGGCGTGTACTTACCTTTTGGGTGCGCAGGCAGGGAAGTGTATATGTGTATGACGAAAGCATGGGGCGCGAGCCCGTTTTTTACCAGCTCGATGGCTGGCACGAGACCGGCCACCCCTGGTGGTGGTCCAAAGACTTTAGCTTCGAAGCCGAAGTATATGATTTTGCCTACAATGCCAGTATGCATACCGAGGTAGCCCCAAATGCCCCTAGAGGTGATTATACCAATTTTGTCACCTATGTGAGTTCCATCAAGCGCCGCAGGGCACATTTGCAGTACACCTTTGAGCCCAGAGCGGAGGCAGGCAATGCCACCTACTCCCTCTACATCAGGGCCCGTTCGGTTTCGGGCAAGCCCACAGGGGTAAAAGTGGCAGTGGACCGCAGGCAGGTGGGCTACCTCACCTGCATACGCGACAAAAACTGGCGCTGGTACAAGCTGAGTCAGTGCTCCCAGCTTCCCCTCCGCTTTGAAGACGAAGGCGGCCAGGCCCACCTTCTGGAGCTTTCTTTTGTAAATACTGCCCTGGAATTGGATCAGATTAAAATTGTTAAACAGTAAAAACAGATACCGTTAACTCCAAACCCTCAGATTTGACATGAATTACCGAACACTTGGAAAAACCGGTTGGCGCATCTCCGAGATCTCACTGGGTACCTGGCAGGTGGGCGGCCGCTGGGGCAGCCCCTTCAACCAGGCATCGGCTGAGCAGATCCTGCACAAAGCCATCGATCTGGGCATCAACTTTATTGATACTGCCGATGTGTACAGCCAGGGCCTGAGCGAGAGTGTGGTGGGCAAGGTGGTGCGTCAGCGCCCCGAAGAAGTGTATGTGGCCACCAAATGTGGCCGTCAACTGAACCCCCACACTGCCGAGGGGTACAATGAGCAGAACATCCGCCATTTTGTGGACCAGAGCCTGCAGAATTCCGGCCTGGAAAAACTGGACCTCATTCAGTTGCATTGCCCCCCTACAGCTGTGTATGAGCGGGAAGAAGTTTTTGGGGTGTTGGAACAATTGAAGCAGGAAGGAAAAATACGTCATTTTGGGGTGAGTGTGGAAAAGGTATCAGAAGCCATGAGGGCACTGCAATACCCTGGGCTGGCCAGTGTGCAGATTATTTTCAACATGTTCAGACACAAGCCTGCCGAGGCATTTTTTGTTGCGGCCAAAGCCGCCAATGTGGGCATTCTGGCCAGGGTGCCCCTGGCCAGTGGGTTGTTAAGTGGCAAATATAGCCGACATACCCACTTCGCGGCAGGCGACCACCGGCACTTTAACCGCAAGGGCGAAGCCTTTGACAAGGGCGAAACCTTCAGTGGCGTGGATTATGAGCAGGGACTGGAAGCAGTAGAGGCCCTCAAAAAAGCTTTGCATGCTGAGAACAAGCTGCACCTGTATGCCCTGAAATGGATTCTGATGTTTGAAGAAGTGAGCTGTGTCATTCCCGGCGCCAGCCGGGTAGAGCAGGTAGTGGATAATGTGGCTGCGGCGGAGCTGCCGCCACTCACTGCCGAACAAATGCAAGCTGTAAGGGCCATTTACGAGCGTTACTTCCGTGCCCAGGTTCACCATCAGTGGTAGCCCCCTTTTTAAACCTTTATCGGTTACCGATTTAAGGTACTGGCTACTGGCTTAAGCCTAATTCATGGATATGACCGGCAGGTCGTTCACCAGGCTGTTGTGAAAAAACAGTTCGTGAATTTCCATTTCTGTGAAAGGCGTAAGTGGCAGTGTTTCCATGATGTTTTCTACTTCCTCTTCCGAATGGGCGGCAACAATGGCCCATTTCATTGAGCGGTCTTTGGCCAGGGTGTAGCTGATGATGGTGCCACTTCGCATCAATTCATTGACTTTTTTCCGCTGCGCAGGAATCAAAGCCATAAACTCCTGATTGAGAACGGGCGGCAAATAAAAAACGACCATGTACTGATCCATATAAACAAAGTTATTTCTACCTAATATGTAAACACCTCTGGGAGCAAAGTGTTTACCCCAATGGATTCCTAAAGTCCGTAATTTTTTGCTATTAAACAAATAAGATGTGAAAAGCGCACATTCAATTTTCCGAAGCATTTATACACCCGACCAGCTCTTGGTATTCAGAGGGCCGGGGGCGGGGCTCACCTTTACCACAAAACCCGTGAGGTGTGCCATACCCGAAACAGCTTCTATCTGATCGGGTCCATCAGCAGCCAGTAAATTGACATTTACGCCTGTGGCGCGGCCGGCTACGCTCAGCAGGCTGTGCTGGTGGCCCCAGCCGTGAGGCAGGGCTACTGTACCGGGCATAAGCTCCGAATGAAATTTCACTGGCACGCGCACTTGTGCCGTATCTGTACACACATCGGCCAGTTGGCCCTCCTCCAGGCCACGGGCATGAGCATCCCGGGGGTGCATGTAAAGGTAGTTGGTACTGCCTCCACGTTTGAGAAATTCGGGGTGATTGTGGGTCCAGGAATTGTGAGTGGTAACGGCTCTGCGGGTGATGAGCTTGAGTTCATCCTTTTGCTGCAACTCCCGCTCAAAAGAGCGGGGAAGTTTTTCGGCTTCTTCCATCAGGGGCAATGGCGCCAGTTGCAGCTTGCCACTTTCGGTGAGTATGCGTTTCTGCAGGAAGCTGCCTGGCTGGTTGGGAGGCCTCAGCAGCCCATGTGGATGCTTGAGCAGCTGGCCAAAGCTTTTTTGCCTGCACACTTTGAGCAACAGGTTGAGCAGCAATGTCTGTGGAAGGCGGGCAGGGCCTTTTTTGCCCAAGCTATTGAGCCACATCATGCTCTGCAGCATCCATTGGGCCATGCGCGAGCCAAAAAGCGGCACCCCGCTATACCTGCACAGGTCGAGGTAAATACTGGCTTCATCGCGTTGGCCTGCCTCGGGGGGAATAACGGCTTTGGTAGCCTGTAGGTAGGGCTTGCTTTGAAGACCCAGCATAAGGGGGAAAATAAAGGGCAGATCCGGCCGCTGCAGGGGGCTGGTACAGGGCAGCATGTAGTGTGCCATAGCTGCCGTTTCACCAGGCAGTATGTCCAGTACCACCAGCAGCTCGAGCTGACTGAATGCCTGCCTGAGACGGCCGGCATTGGCCATGGTGAGCAGGGGGTTGCCCCCCGTTACAAAGAGGGCCCTGATTTGCTTGTCGCCGGGCGTCAGGATTTCGTCGGCCAGTATGCCGCCGGGAAAAGCGTCGTTTACGGAGCCAAA
The DNA here is from genome assembly GCA_003696835.1 of Bacteroidota bacterium. Lineage (GTDB taxonomy): Bacteria > Bacteroidota > Bacteroidia > J057 > J057 > J057. The sequence continues at coordinate 40,727 of RFHT01000615.1, read as the reverse complement.
ATTGCCAATTCGGGAGCGATCCTCCCGCATGAGAACGCCGTTTTTGTGGCCAAAGCTGGGAAAATCTATGATGCCTTTCCCCACCAGGGTGCCCCCCTGCCGGTCCAGGTTGCCCGAAACAGCATTGATCACCTCCTGCAGCCAGTAAGCCAGAGAACCATGACTGCCCATGTTCACACCAGTGGAGCAGTACAGCGCTGCGCCTTCGGCCTGCTGGTATGCATGCACCATTTCGCGCAATTTGGCTGCCGGTATGTGGGTTACTGCCTCGGTTTTTTCGGCAGGCCAGGCGGCCGCCAGCGCAGCTACTGCTTCCCAGCCTTCAGCAAAGGCCGGCAGCCGCTGTGCATCTACTCCGCCGCATTGGATGAGCTCGTGCAAAAAAGAAAGGTAAAAGAATACATCTGTATTGGGACGTATAAAGACGTGCTCGCCCGCTACCTTGGCCGACTCGGTTTTTCGGGGATCGACGAAATACAATTTTCCTCCCCGCTTTTCAATGGCTTTGAGTTGTTTGGCGGGATTGGGTACCTGCAGAAAGCTCCATTTGGATATGACCGGATTGGCTCCCACCACAATGAGGCACTGGGTGTGCGCAATGTCGGGGTAGGGCAGGGTAAAGGGAAATCCATACATGAGGCGGGATACGGCAAATTTGTTGCTGCAGTCCTGCGTGGCAGAGGCATACATGCTTTTGGAGCCTATGCCCGTCATAAACCCCTGTGCAAATATGGGGTGCAGCACCCCAAAACCTGCCGCTGTACCCACGTACATGGCGATGGCATCCGGCCCGCTTTCCCGCATGATTTGCCTTACCTTTTGCCCAATATCGGAAAGAGCTGCTTCCCAGTTTACTGCTTCAAACCCCTTGGCAGAACGCTTCATGGGCCACTTCAGCCGGTCGGGTGATTCGTACATTTCCTGCTGCCGCAGGCCCTTAATACAACCAAAACCGTTGGTAGCAACATGTTGTTTATCGGGTTGAATGCGGGTAATGCGGCCATTCTCCAGGCCGATCTCCAGGCCGCAAAGGGCCTCGCAGATGCGGCAAAAGGTGTATTTCGTTTCTGTTGACATGGGGTTGAACACATTGAGAATGCCAAATATACGCTGCTTTTGTGGGATGGCATACAACCAATTGGAGCAATTTCGTTACTTTTGTACCAAATGAGCGCCCATAGTGGAAAAATTGCTGCATAATATATTCTCTGTAAGAAAGGCCTGGCTGCTGCCTGCGCTGTTGCTGGCAGGCTGTGCCTGCCTGAAGGCCCAACAGCCCGGGCAAAAACCTGGACCCAGGCCGGTTTATCAAACCGAGGGAGAGAAAGAAGCCGCCTCCAAACGCATCCATATCCTTCATGCCAATTACCTCAGCATCGAAAAAATGAATGATGAATCGGTGCAAAAACTGATTGGCAATGTGCGCATTTTGCAGGATTCTACTTATTTCTATTGCGATAGCGCCTATCACTTCGAACAGTCCAATCAGCTCAAAGCTTTTGGGCATGTGAAGGTAGAGATGCCAGACAGTGTGGTGCTGCTGGCCAACCGCATGGATTACGACGGCAACGAAAAGGTCGCCTACGTCTATGACGATATCGTGCTTACCGACCACGAGGTAGTACTTACCACCGACCGCCTGGTGTATTACCGTCTCGAGCGCTACGGTAAATACGAGGACGGCGGCCAGATCAAAAATGAACAGGACACCCTCACCAGCATGACGGGCTACTACTATCCCGATGAGCACAAGGCCTATTTTCGCGAAAATGTGGACCTCAAAAGCCCCGACTATACCCTGGCAACGGATACCCTGGGCTATCATACTGAGCTGAAAATTGCTTATTTTATGTCGCCCACCATCATTGTAAGCGACGACGGCGAAATTCTGGCCACCAGAGGTACCTACGATTCGCGCTACAAAAAAATCGAGCTGTTTGAGCGTTCGGTGGTCAAGGATTCTACCTACATCCTTACAGCCGACAGCCTGTTTTATACCGACTCCACCAACTTTGGGCTGGCCCTGGGCAATATTTTCATCCAGCAGGAAGATTCTTCCCTGGAAATTCGGGGCAATTATGGCACATTCAACCGCCAAACCAACGAAAGCGTGGTGACGCAGGGAGCCGTGGCCATCCAATACATGGACGACGACACCCTCTACATGTTTGCCGATACCCTTTATTCCCGCAAGGACAGCAATGACAATCGCATATTCAGGGCTTATCACCACCTGAGCTTTTACATGAATGAAATGCAGGGAAAGGCCGACTCCATGGTGTACTTTTTTACCGATTCCATGATGATACTGTATGCCGACCCAGTGTTGTGGTCGGATATGAACCAACTTACAGGCGATACCGTGCGCATCTGGATGAAAGCAAGTAAAGCCGACTCCATGTGGGTGGGGCGCAATAGCTTCATGGTGGGAGAGGAGGATACCGTGGGCTACAACCAGATTAAGGGCAAGGAAATGCGTGCCAAATTCAGGGACAACCAACTGGCCCGCCTGCACGTGATCGGCAATAGCGAGAGCATTTATTACAACAAAAATGACGAAGGCCATTACGAAGGAATGAATGAATGCATTGCCCAGGAGATGATCATTAGCCTGGTGGACAATGAAGTGAGAAAAATCCGCTTCAACGCAGATCCGGAGGGCAAATACCATCCCATACATGAAGTGTTGTTTCAGGAGTTTCAGCTCGATGGCATGCGCTGGCGCATAGCCGAGCGGCCCCTGCGGCCACAGCCCACATCAGGGGGCAGTTTCAGGCCGCTTTTTCATGGGCAAAACGGCCCCCCTGAGCTACCGCCCACTACCTTGCCTGATTCGGAAGCACCTAATTCCATTCCCCAGACCATGCCCAGGTTGCCCGGTCAGGGCACCGACGATACAAAAGAGGGCAGCAAATGAAGGCTTTTCTGCAAAAGTACGGCATGTATCTCTTGCTGGCTTTGTGCATATTGCTGCGCGTGGAGCATCGCTATCATTTCCGCAATTTCTACCTCGATACCCAGCTCCAGATTGCCGCAGCGGCCAACCTGCTGCAGGGACACGGCCTCAGCCTGGCCGGAGCCGACCCTGCTAACCCAACCCGTATCCAGTACAGACCCCTGCATGGATTTACTCCCCTTTATTCCCTGCTGCTCATTCCCTTTTATTTGCTGCTGCATGACTGGCTGTGGGCAGCCTGGGCCCTGGACGTGATCGCCATAGTGATATTCTTTCTGGCTACCCATCAGTGGTTCAGGTATGTATTCGGGCCCCGGCAGAAACAGGCTTATGCCATTTATCTGTTGTTTATGGCGGTTTCGCCTGCACCCTTTCACTACCTCACCAGCAGCGGTCTGCTAGCCTGGGCCTTTTTCGCCTGGGGCATGTATATGGTGCTCAGGTGTATGCACCAACCTCAGCAGCAGGCGTACTGGCAGCTCCTGCTACTGGCAGCTCCTGCTACTGGCAGCTTGTATGTGGCTGACTGTTGGTATGCGCTATGCCTACCTGGGGGTGGCGGTGCTGCCTCCTTTTTTGCTGGCGATGTGTGCATACCTGCGCAAACAACGCATTTACTGGAAGCTGGCGGCCCAGACTGCACTGCTGCTCTATCCTCTTCTGGGCGGGTTAATGGCTTTTCAGGCCTGGCAGCAGGGAAAAGCCAATTACCTGGCCGAAGTGAGCAAAGGCTTTTTCCCGGAGCACCTGCTGGCTATGGATGCCTTCCCCCTCAAAACCTTTTTCTATTACGGCTTTATCCACCAGCAGGCTTTGCTGAAGGAATATCCTTTAGTGGGGAAACTGTTTGTGGCAGCAGCCTGTTTGTTTTCCCTGATTTTGATTATGGTAATTATTTATTACGCTGTTATTTGGAGTAGGCCTGCATACCGTCAACATGCTGCAGGGGCGTGGTTGCTGGCAAGTTGTGTGGTGATAGGAGCCAATGTGCTGATGCTGGCATATTTGTCCCTGCGGGTACCGCCCGAGCAATGGGGAGACTTGGCTTTCTGGACCTATGTGATGGAAAGCCGGTATTATGCACCGGCCATGCTCATGATATTGTTGAGTTGTTACCTGTTGGCTTTTTACGGGGAAATGAAGCATGCAGAAATAAGCGGCCTGAGAAGGGGGATGAGGTACTTTATCTATGGAACATTGCTGATAGCGGGGGCCTATTTTATGTTGCTGAGGTACTAGCTGTATGTGCAGCATGCCGGGCCCGCTACCTTTGCCCATCAGGATGTAAAAACCCTATATGCCCGGCTAAAAAGTATAAAGCAGGAGGAAAAACCCCTGGTGTTTGTAGCCGACCCTCCTATGCGTCTGGGAGAATGGGTGGGGGCTGCCAGTCTGGCTGCGGAGGAGCTTGCGAAACTGGACTCTCTGCAATTCAGCAGGCAGTGGTGTTTGCTGCTTTATACCCGCAAGCCCGATAGCGGACTGGTACGCAGTTTGGGCAGGGCCGGGCGGCATGTACAGAAAGACAGTTTGCAGCAGGGCGTACTGCTGCACCTTTGTTTTCCCTAGTGGCTTATGTCTTTGTTATGAAAAGTTGTTAGGCTGAAATATATGTTTGTACCGCTTTTTATCAAAAATTCTTGCTATATTTGGGCCAGTGGATCAAAAAAATGTTATCGTCATGAAATACAGAACACTTTCATTATTGCTGCTCTTTACCAGCTTATTTTTCTTTACCTACGCTCAGGAGAACCCGGATGTAAAATTCAACGAGATGACCCACGACTTTGGCACCATCAAGCAGGGTGATCCCGCCGAGTTTGTGTTTAAGTTTACCAATACCTCCAAAGAAATTTTGCAACTGACGCAGGTAAAAGCTTCCTGCGGTTGTACCACACCATCCTGGACGCGCGACTCTGTAAAGCCCGGCGCAGAGGGAGAAATCAGTGTGAAGTACAACACCAACCGGGTAGGCCCCTTTACCAAGTCGGTGACGGTTACCTATCATCCCGACAAAAAGCCGGTAGTGCTGTACATACGGGGCAAGGTGGAGCCTACCGAGCCCGCTGTGCCAGCCATTTCGTACAAAGAAGTGGTAGGAGGCCTGGCTTTTGACAAGCTCAGCACCAACATTGGCACCATGGACTCCGATAAGGAGATCAAGCAGGTTTTTCAGGTGAAAAATATCAGTCCCATCAAGATTGATTTTACCGACCGCTTTGAAGTAGGCCCCATGTTCAGGGTGGATATTGACCGTACCTCCCTTACCCCCGGCCAAACGGCTACCATCACGGTGAGCGTTCTGGGCAGGGCTTTCAAAGAAGGGGGCACATTTGATGAGCAAATCAAGCTTTATACCACTGAGCAGGAAGATGCTGCAAAAGTACTGCGCATTACTGGCAACATTCACAAAGTGTTGAGTGCTGAAGAGAAAGCCGCTCTGCCCAATATCGAATTTGCCACCACTTCTTATGAAGGTGGTAAGGTGCTGGAAGGCGAAAAAGTGAGTTATGCCTTCCCCTTTACCAATACCGGTAAGCAAGACCTGATCATAGAATCGGTAAAAGCCAGCTGCGGCTGTACGGCCACAGCTCCCAAGGACAAGGTGATCAAGCCCGGGCAGGCCTCGGAAATTGTGGCTACCTTCGATTCGCGCGGCCGCCGCGGGCGTCAGAGCAAGTCCATTACTGTAAAGACCAATGATCCGGACAACCCCACCACGGTGCTGCGCTTTGCTGTGGAAGTGGAGAGCGATCCTTTCCATGCCAATGACCTGGGCCCGGCTGCCAAGCCCGGTACCGGCATCAACCATGAATAAAAAAGATAACTTTTTCAAAAAGTTGCCGTATATTCACAGGCGCAATGTACAGCAGTACCTTGCGCCTGTATCTTTGACATGGGGACGACACGGCATCGACGGGTTGGTAGAGATGCGGAATAAGCATGCAGTGGGTTGCTAAGGAACCACTCAAATCCTCTTTAGCGAACAATAAATGGCGAAAATTCTTACGCGCTTGCTGCTTAATTAGATTAAGTAGCGAGATGTCTCCCGAAGGCCTCTGGCTGTCGGGTCTTCATCAGGGAGGCACATCAAACACAGACAGCCTGCGGCCGTGGACCGCCACGAACACGGTCTAAGATCAGTGGCAACCTCAGTTGGCAAGGCCCCGTTGCCCGGGCAGCCAACTGAAAATAATGGGCAACTAAGCATGTAGAAAGCCGTATGGCTGCCTTCTCCGGACGAGGGTTCAACTCCCTCCGTCTCCACTATCCGAAATTTGTAGCAAAACCCCTCATATAGCGCCTATGATATGAGGGGTTTTTTGCTTGGTGAAAAACGGGAAGTTTTACTTCTTTCTGGGGACTTAAGAGGGACCTGCATTCCTGATTTTTTCCAATTTCACCTTGCCCGGGTACGCCTGCAATTTTTCATACCATCTTCTGGAGGGTGTAGTAGAGATCATGTCTATTTCAGTCAAGGTGCGGCTTCGGCAAGGCTCCTTCCCAGCCTGCTTCCAGTTGATCCAACAATTTACTTACCAAAGCTGGATTTATCCCGGCGACGTTATTCGTTTCCGCAGGATCAACATGGTGATCATACAGCTCGACATAGAGCGGTTTTTGATGGGGTTTTCTCCGATCCTTCCATACTACCAGACGGTAGCGGTCAGTGCGCATGCTGTAGCCCATCAGGTGTTGTTCAAACAGTTCCCGATCCCATTTTTCCTGCTGCTGATCCATTATTCGCGCTTCAACATCCCGGATTAGCGGACCAAAATAGGTTTTTCGCATCTCCGGCGAAAGCGGATTTGCCGCCCATTCTCGCAAAGCCGGGTTGGGATACTGGCTAAAAGCAGCAGTTTTCCACTTTTGATGAGGATCATAAAGCAGGGGGGCAAAGCTATGGCCCTCCAAATGGGTGGGTAACTCCAATCCGGCAAGTTTACAAAGCGTCGGATACATATCTACCAGTTCTACCAGTGCATCTGTCGCCACTCCCCGGTTTTGGTCCGGCATATCGGGGGTCCAGATTATCAGCGGAACACGTGTTGCTATTTCATAATTGGTGGCTTTACCCCATACGCCCATTTCCCCCAGGTGCCACCCATGATCGCTCCAAACGATAATTACAGTATGATCACGTATGCCTGCGGCTTCCAGGGCTTCAATCATACGCCCAATCTGAGCATCGACATAGCTCACGCTGGCGAGATAGGCGTGTCTGAGGGTACGTGCGAGTTGGGGTTCAATAGGGCCGCTTTTGGGGATACCGTGGCGAACCCGCAATTCAAATGAAGCATGTAAGCCCATCGCGGCTCCGTTTTTTGGGGGATCAGGCTGTGTAGTGAGCGGAATCTCCTCCGGATCGTACATATCCCAGTATTTCTTTGGGGTAAGCCAGTTGAGATGCGGATGGTGAAATCCAAAGCCCAGGAAAAAGGGTTTGTCTCCTTTGGCCATTTCCTGCATGGTGGCAATGGCCAGATCAGTGTTATATCCGTCGATATAGCTTTGGTCGGGAACATCCGCTTTTTCGTAAGCTGGCCCCATACCCAGGCCATATACATCCCCGTATATGGCTTTCATTGCCTCTTTATTTTCCTGATAAATCCGCTGATTTTCAGGCAGGGCATAGCCACCTGGAAAATTGGGTTTGGGCGTTGTTATCTGAGCCGCTTTTCTACTCCAGGAAAGCGAGTCATCTGTAAACCTGCCGTGGAACACTTTGCCACAGTAGGCAGTTTCGTAGCCATTGGCCCGGAAGTGCTGGGGCAGGGTTACGATATCGGGATTGAGGTCGCGGAAATAGGTGTAATTCTCGATAATGTTAATGGTCTCGGGGCGTGCACCGGTCATGAGGCTGGCGCGGGAAGGGCTGCAAATGGCCTGCTGGCAGTAGGCGCGGTTAAACTGCAGCCCCTCACTGGCCAATTTGTCCAGATGAGGCGTAACGGCTATTTCCGAGCCATAAGAGCCCAGTTCGGGGCGAAGGTCGTCGATGGCAATAAAAAGGATATTGAGTTTTTCGGCCTTCGGTTCAGGCGGCTTACAGGCACACAAGCCTGCGAATATGGCCACAATAAGCAAATAATTTTGCATGATTAGAGGGTAATGTTGAAATAAAGACTCATTCTTCCCATACGACTGGCATAAAGACCGTCATTTCTGCCAGCCCCCGGTTACTCCAGGCATAGTAGGGAACAAAGCGGGTATGGTAGGGCTTCAGCTCAGGTTTGCGTATGCTTCGGTACATACCTTCCTTTTGATCCTGGCGTAACAGCACTTTTCCTTCAATAGTAGTAAGCCCTCCCAAAAAGTCAGGCCGATAGGTAGCTTTCAAGGGGGTATTTCCCGAAATATACACATCCAGAATATCGGTATTTTCCGGCAGATCAGGGGTTTCTATGCAATAAATGAGCGGGCCTCGCTGAATGGCCACCTGGTTGCGAATTTCTTCTATTCGGGGATGGCCTTCTACCAAAGTAGCTTCCAGGGGCATGTTGAGAGAAATGACATCCCCTGCTTTCCATTGCCGGCTGATGGTGGCAAACGTACCTGGAACTGCTTCCACCTGCGCTTTCTTTCCGTTTATCCGAATCTCCGTGCCGGTTGCCCATTCAGGAATGCGCAGCATCATATCGAAAGCTTCCTCTTTGCATTCCAGCATCTTGATCGTGACGGAGCCTTCCCAGGGGTATTGCGTTTCCTGGGTGAGTTTGATGACTGAACCGTCCAAAAGCCGGGAGTTTAGGCTGTTTCCGCCATAAAGGTTGACAGAAAGTCCGTTATCCGATAGCCCATAGGCCCAGCCGGAGAGTTTGGCGATGGTACGCACCAGGTTGGGCGGACAACAAAAACAGGATAAATAGGGCTCCCGCTTAGGCGTTTCGGTTATATTGGCATGCGCATGATAATCGCGGGTATTGTGAATCATCCGCAACGGATTGGCATAAAAATAATCTTTGCCTTCCAGGCTGATGCCTGAGAGCGCACTATTGTAGAGCACGCGTTCCATAACGTCGGCATGTTTGGCTTCTCCTTTAATGGTGAGCATGCGATAATTAAACATGGCATTACATACATTGGCACAGGTCTCGTTATAAGCCGTCAGATTGGGCATCATATAATCGTCGATAAATCCCTCCTGAATCATGTCGAGATTGGTAGAAACGCCGTAATGTGCCTGACCGACCGCTCCGGTTATATACATTTTTTTGTGGGTTACATTTTCCCAAAGCCTGTCCAGGGCATCTATCAGGGCTTTTTCCCCCGTTTCGGCGTACACATCGGCAGCTCCTGCATAGTAGTACAAAGCCAGTACTGCGTGGCCTACAGCCTCATGTGATTTTCTGAGGGGCGTACGTTCCTGCACCATATCACCGATTGGATAGCCCTTGGTAGTAGGATGGTCTTCCACTTTGTATTTCCCCCGCCGGTTGATAAAGCGCTCTGCCAACTCCAGGTATTTCCGGTCCTGGGTGGTTCGGTACAATTCGACTAAGCCCATGATCTGGGTTTGATTAAATCCAAATCGTCCGTAATGTTTGGTCTCGGGATAAAAGATGGTGTAGAGCAGATCTGCATGTTTGATGGCGATGTCCAGGAAATTGCGTTGGCCTGTAACACGATGGTGAATACAGGCGCTGGTTAGTAAATGCCCGGTATTGTACATTTCATGAAACCTGCGGTTTTCGTAGCGGTCGATATGGTCCCGGAGCTGTACCTGGGTTTGCAGATAGCCATCTGCTTGCTGTGCCTGCCCAATGATGTCGATGTATCCATCGATTTCCTTCAGCAATTTTTTGTCTCCGTTTTGCGCATAAATGTACATGGCGGCTTCCAGCCATTTGTAGAAATCACCATCATGCCAGTGCATGCCCTGGTGCTGGCCTTCTTTGAGGCCGGCGGCAATTTTAAAATTGTTTAGTGCATGGCCAACCTCCCCACATAGTACCTCTCCCATATAGGGTACCATCGCCTGTTCGGCCACTTTGAACCTTTGGGCCCAGAAGCCTTCTGTCCAGCGGCAGTCGCCCAGGTTAATGCTTTTCAGACGTACATGCGGGCTGGAGGCGTTGTTGATAATGCCCTGGTGTTGAGCTTTGGAAATGAGAACCATAAGTAAAAAATGTATTACCCAAAATAGCTTTTTCATAATAGGTTGAATAAACCCAATTGCTGTGAATGTAAATAAACAGGAATGGGGCTTTCTGGGATTGTTGGAAATTATCCTGTTGTTACAGGATTTTAACCATTGTTTATCGCTGAGCGATATTCAGGGGGGAGGTAGCAGGCACAAAAAGCGCATGTTGCCCATTATTATTGATGACCCAGATACTGAAATCCCCTTCTCGCTTCAATAGCAACAAACCTCTGACATCATCATGGGCAAAAAAACCGGACTGGTGGTGAGAAACTGCTTTAAAATGCCCCTTTCCGACTCCTTTGAGAAAGGCTCCTATTCCGGCATCTGCTCTGGTGGTTTCGATTTCCGGCATATAGTTGTTGCCAGCCATGAGCAGGTCCTTGATGCCATCACCATCCGTATCGGCATACACAATGCTGTTGATGGGAGATTGTTGTATATGATTGTCGAAAGGTCTGAACTGAAAATTACCCCCCTCTTCATGCATGAAAATTCCGCTTCTGAATTCCACAGCTTTGTAATGCAGGGCTGATTTGACGGCAGGCCCCAGAATTCCTTCGAGGTCCCGGCTGGCAAAGTCATGGAATGAGGTAATCTTCTGAGCCAAATGTGGAATTTGCTGAGTAGCACAGGTTTTTCCCCTTACGGGTACCTCTGTATTTTTGTAGTATTTGGCTAAAATGATATCTGTGGTACCGTTGTAATCAAAGTCATGTGTATATATATGAAAGGGTTTTTCAGGCGAAGCGTGAAATTTGTAGTTCAGTCCCAAATTGCCGGCCACAATATCCTGATCACCATCATCATCCACATCGGCAATTGTTAGTGCATTCCACCATCCCACCTGAGCAGCGAGGCCGGCGTAGGATTCGTGCCGGGCCAATTGTCCGTTTTCATTCACGAATACCTCAATGCCCATCCATTCACCAGTTAAAACCAAATCCAGGTCCTGGTCGCCGTCTATATCTGCCCAGGTTGCATCCGTTACCATGCCGATATGAGTCAGTTCCGGTGCTATATCGGGCGTCGCGATGGAAAATTTACCCCCTTCATTGCGCAGTAGCATACTTTCAGGAGGATAGGGATAATTGCCCGGAATAACTCTACCGCCTACAAAGAGGTCTATATCTCCATCCTGATCAAAGTCGGCAGGTATGGCCACTGAACCTGCAATCGGTACCTCAGGAATGAGTCCGGTGGATTTTGAAAAATGACCTGTTCCATCGTTTAGGTAAAGTCGATCCACCAGTAATTTTGAGTTCATATCAAATTCGTAGCTTCCGCTCACCACATACAAATCCAGGTCACCATCATTATCGATATCAACAAAACAGGCTCCCACATCTTCTTTCTGGCGATCCCTTTCGAAAGCAGAAACGGTATGAAGCGAAAATGTTCCTTGTGCATTTGCCAGCAACAATTGCCCTGCCTGTGTATGTCCACCGCCTAAATAAATGTCCTCCTTTCCATCGCCATTGACATCCCCCTTTGCAAAGCCCGGCCCTGTTTGAGACAGTTTATGTGGCAATAGTACCTGTTTTTGATAATCGTTGTAAGCGGGATCTATATGGACAATATCAATGGATACCTTCTTGAAGAGGGGCTTGGATTCGGGCTTTGCCTTTTTGGGGGGAAGGCTTGCCGCCCGGTAGTCGATTTTCAGCGGTTGATTGGCAGCAACCTGGGTAAGGATTTGTTTTTTTCCATCGGGCCAGATCGTTTCAAGAGAATCGATCCGCTCAGCCATGCCCAGTCCGAAATGTAACCTTCCCGATACTGCAGAAAGAAACCCCCTGCTTTGGATCATTTGGCGTATCTGTATGCTTCCGTCATGCTGGTAAAGTTTGACCACAGTTCCTATTCCCTGTATATTTTTGGGAGGGCCGAGGAGTTCTATTTGCAAATAGTTTCCCGAATGATTATCTGAAGCCTGGTTTTGAAATACCTCAGCCGGGCTGTTGATATTATTAACCACCACATCGAGGTCTCCATCATTGTCCAGGTCCGCATAAACAGCGCCATTGGAAAAGGTGGGAACGGAATCAGTCCATTGGGTTGACACATCTTCAAATGTGAGATCACCTTTGTTGCGGAAGAAGTAATTATTGAGCTTTTGTTGAGGCAGCATTTTGGTAAATGCCAGAAAATCCGCTTTGGTTGGTTTTCGATTATTCGTTCTGAGAATTTGAAGAATTTTATTGTTTGCATCCCGGTCAATCACATCTCTGAAAACCCCATTCGTAATGAAAAGGTCGTTGTATCCATCCAGGTCGAAATCGGCCAGCAGAGAAGCCCAACTCCAGTCTGTATTGGCCACACCCGCCATTTGTGCAATTTCGCTGAAGGTACTGTTGCCGTTGTTGAGCTGCAACATATTGTGCATATAGTTGTAGTGATAGCCTTTGGCCACCATTTCTTCAAAGCGATGCACAGGCGTCATGCCCATGGTGGTTTTGGAGCGAACGTAATCTTCCGGGTTCATGTCCAGGGTAAAGATGTCCATCAGGCCATCGTTGTTGATATCCCCTACATCGCTTCCCATACTGTTGAATGACATGTGCTTCAGCATTTCGTCCCGTGCTTCCCGGAATGTGCCATCCCCATTGTTGATATACAGAAAATCCGGGATTCTGAAATCATTGCAAACGTAGAGGTCGAGCCATCCATCCTGATTAAAATCCCCCACCTGAGGGTTGAGGCCAAAGCCGATATCGGGTAAAATGCCAGCGGCTTCGGACACATCCGTAAACCGTCCGGAGCCTTCATTGCGATAGAGTTTGTCACTCCCCTTCTGCGTAATCGTTTTGGGGTCGGTTGGAATGGACTTCATCGGCAATATGTCTGAGGCCCGGTCTTCAAAGTCGGGGCTATTGGCAATGTACACATCCAGGTCTCCATCTTTGTCGTAGTCGAAAAAGGTGGCCTGAATACCCCGGTTGTCATCTGCGAGCCCGTATTCGGCTGCCTGTTCCACAAACGAAATTTCGCCGGCATCATTTACGCCCTGATGGATGTAGAGCATATTGGCAAAGCGCTTGTCCCGGTCGATCCAGCCTCCGCGGCAAATATAGATATCCGGCCAGCCATCCTGATTGACATCTGCGACGGAAACGCCGGTATCGAAACCCGGACGTTTCACAATTCCCGCCTGTTGGGAGACTTCCTCAAAGGTAAAGTTACCCCGGTTGAGGTACAATTGGTTGTCGAAGGAATTGGAAATAAAAAAGAGATCCTCCAGGCCATCGCGGTTAAAATCTGCGGTAGCTACTCCCCCCCCGATATAGGTGTACATATACTGGTAATAATTGCTTTCTTCTGTTTCTTCAATGGTATTTTGAAAGTGAATACCCGATTGTTCGGCTGACACTTTTGTAAACAGCTTTTGTGAGCTGGTGGAGGTTTCCTCCAAATTTTCACCACATGCATATAGCAAGGCCGTGAACAAAAAACAACTAACCAGAATGTTCCATCGACTTCGAATCCACATAGAATTTGGGGTTTTAGCAAATATAAGCCAGCGATTTTTTCTTGAAGAGTTCCTCGATTTTTCAGACGCGCTGCTGCTTAAACCTGTGAGGTCTTTGCGTTTAAAAGTGCCGCAAAGCCCTTTCGGGCTCTGCGGTCTGATATGTGAAACTAAACTTACTATGTTTCCTTTACTTTCCCAAATTGGGCAATTGAGCCACTTCGTCCGGGGGAATGGGATGGAAATAGTTGTCGGGACTCAGCGACCCCAGAATGGGGTTGGAGGGTTTTGTCAGCGGCATAGGCGTAGGATTGCCGTTGGCATCAAAAGCAGTGCCTATGGACACTCTCGGGTCTCGGGCCGAACCGCCCAGGGCCTGTTCCACCCTTTCCATGCGCACCAGATCATACCACCGAAGGTACTCACCCGCAAATTCCCATTTTCTTTCCGTATAGGCCAGCTCGGCAATATCCCCAGAACTCAGGTCAACGCCGGGAGCAGGCTGATCGACAGGTAGGCCTTCGGCTCTTCGCCGAACCTTATTCAGGGCTTCCCAGGCATCTGCCGTTACAGAGCCCGATCTTCCGGCAGCTTCGGCATAGGTGAGTAATACCTCTGCATAACGCATCAGATAATCTGAGCGGGAATTTTGGAACCCATTGAAAATATTGTCTTCAAAGGGGCCGGTAATTTTCTGGAAAACGGGGTTCTGCTGATCTTTAAATTCGGTCCAGGGAATAAAACTGACCGCATTGGCCACATCCGGGGTCACTCTTCCATTGGCATCCAGAGGTATTTCCGTATGGTAGGTAATTTCTTTTCGGTAATTATCGGGCATATCTTCAAAAAACCTGATTTCGGCGAATGATTCTTGCCAGCCTCCAAAGTCTCCCGGAAGGCCCAGCTTTCCGGTTTTTCGATTTGCAAGGCCACAGGGCTGGCAGTGAGCAAGGGTAAATACGCCTTCTGTGTTTTGAGAGCCTGCGAGGGTATAGAGCGTTCTCATATCAGGAACGAGGGCAAAGCCATGATTCGCGGCATTGTCTATTACCTGTTTGGCACTGGAAGCTGCCTGGGCATATTTGGAATTGTCATTCAGCGGATAGCCGGCCCAATCCATATAAAGCCGTGCGAGAAAGGCTCTGGCAGTTCCTTTATTGGGACGGGTGGCCCCCAGAGTACTGGAAACCGGCAACATGGATTCCGCCTTGAGGTAATCACTTTCAATTTGCTGAAACACTTCCTGCCGGGAGGCCAGGCCGATTTCAAAGTTCGGCACGATGTCCAGCACCAAGGGGATTCTTTCGTGTACCCTGGCCAAATGATGGAAGGCAAATCCCCGTATAAAATAGGCTTCACCTACGAGTTGATCCTGGGCTTGTCGGTCGGGCAGGTCCGTTTCAGCCGCATTGACCAGTACCGTGTTTGCAGCGCGAATGGCTTGGTAGAGGCCGTTCCAGGTACCCCTGGTTCGGGCATTGCCCGGGGTGACCAGCCGCTGGTCATATTCTCGAAAGTCTGCCTTATTGCTGGCCCGGTGAGTGGTCAGGTCGTCGCCGCCCCATGCGCTTACGAAAGCGGTGGT
The DNA here is from genome assembly GCA_003696835.1 of Bacteroidota bacterium. Lineage (GTDB taxonomy): Bacteria > Bacteroidota > Bacteroidia > J057 > J057 > J057. The sequence continues at coordinate 25,573 of RFHT01000615.1, read as the reverse complement.
CATCCACAGGGCCCGGTGCAGCCGGTTGTAGGTACCCGTTACAGCCAACTCCAGTTCTGAAAGGCTCTGATAAGGTAAAACTGCCAACTGCGATTTGCCTGGGTCTTCATTCAGATCGAATTGTTCACAAGCCGGCAGGGCCATGCTCAGCACGGTGGCAAGCAGCATGATGGGCCAGGCCCTGAAACGTATAGATTTACGATTTGTATTCATTTTGATAATGGTTGTTTGATGGTTAATGGGAGATTGCTTCTGACTTCTCGCCTCATTCATCTCAAAACCCCAGTTTTACGCCCAGTGAAAAGGTGCGCGGGTTGGGGTAGGCGCCTATATTGATTCCGGGTGCGACGTCCTCAATCCCCTGGTTTCCTTTACGGGAAGAGAGTTCCGGATCATAGCCGCTGTATTCTGTGATCAGAAATACATTCTGCCCACTGGCATAGATTTTTACATACATGGCATTGGAAAGGCCCAGATCGTTAAAGGTATATCCCAGGTTGATGTTGCTCAAGCGAATGAAGTCGCCTTTTTCGATATAGCGGGACGAATTGTAGAACTGAACCGTGGCCGGAATATCCGTTTCGTTGGTGGGTGTCCATTGGTTTATCTGATCCACTGCCATAAAACTTCTGGAATCACCTGCTCCACCGGTAATCATGGCCTGCTGGATGTTATATACATCAAAACCATGCATGCCCTGGAAGAAAATATTCAGCTCAAAGTTCATAAAGGAAATGGTGTTGTTGAATCCCCAGACAAATTTGGGCGTACCATTGCCTATGGCGCCAAAAACGATCTCTCCATTTTCATCTCTTAGGTATTTGGCATCCCCCGGCTTTTTGCCGAATTGTTGTGCCTGCTCTGCTTCAGATGACTTCCAGGTGCCGAGAAAGGTGGCTCCCTGAAACTGGCCGAGTGGTTGCCCCGCCTGGATAATGTTCAAAACCCGGCTTTGGCCTCCTGGCGAGGTGTACAGTCCCTGGATTTCTTCCAGATCATTGTACAGTTTGGTTACTTCATTTTTGACATAAGAACTGGTAAAGATAAAGTCCCAAACCAAATTATCAGATTGAATCACCGTATATCCCAGGCTGAGATCAACCCCTATGTTTTGTACCTCACCGACATTGCGGTTGATGATCCCACCTCCAAAAGTACCCGGAACCGGAGTGGCCAGCAAGAGGTCTGTTGTCTTCTTGGTAAAGAATTCGAGGGTGGCGGTTCCTCTTCCCCTCAGAATCCCCAGATCCACTCCAACATTGGTTTGGGTAGTGGTTTCCCAGGTAAGGTCTGCATTTTCGAAACTGGTAATCACGGTACCGGGAGAAGCCGAAGAGAAATCAAACGCAAAGGAATTAAAGCCCAACCTTCCGAAGGTACTGTAAGGCCCTACGTTCTGGCTTCCCACCTGTCCCCAACCTGCTCTAAGTTTCAGGCTGCTGAGAAAGTCAGAATCCTCTACCAGGCTGTTGAGGCTGTATGCTACAGCCAGGGAGGGAAAGAACCCCCATCTCTGGTCTTTTCTGAAGACGGAAGTTCCGTCATATCGTCCAGTAGCTGTTACAAATAGCTTATTGTCAAAAACATACTCGGCCCGCAACATAAGGGAAGATAGTTCTCTTTCAGAGAAGTTGTTGTTAACGGTCTGCCCTGCATTGGGTGCGAGTTCGGCAAAGTAAAAGCCCCTGGGAAGGCTAAGGTCATTGGCGTTCCAGCCGTTTATGTCACTTTTTCCATTGGAGTATTCCTGAACGCCGGTCAGTTTGAGATTTTGAAGCCCAAATTCCTTCTGCCAGGTCAGCACGTTACTGATCTGGTAGAAAGTCCATTTGTTGTTGCGAAAGGCTGTATGGGGCAGGAAGTCGTCCCCTACCTCTACATCGTATATTTTGGAATTAAAATTGTTCATTTGGGCACCCGCAATCAGGCTGTAGGTGAGATCGGGTGTGATGCTCCACTCGGCATTCAGCGCAGTGTTGAGTTGCTCATTGATGTTTCTGGCATCGCTAAGCATCAGGGTGCGTACCGGATTGTCATTCAAAGAAGCGATGCCTTTAATGGACCGGAGATTGTATTCGCCTTTTTCGTTAAAAACAGGCGTAGTGGGATCCCAGGTCAGGGCTTTGGCCACCAGGCTTCCCTGAACATTGCCGGCAAAGGAAAAATCGTTAAGCGTTTCCCCGCGGTTGGCAAAGACATTCAGGCCTATTTTTATTTTGTCATTTACCTGCGCTTCCAGGTTGGACCGGAGAGAGAGCTGTTTGTAATTGGTATTGATCACAATGCCTTCCTGATCCCGGTAAATACCAGAAATATAATAATTGATCCTGCCTTCGGACCCACTGGCTGATAATTGCAGGTTATGTCCGTATGCGGTTTGGAAAATTTCCTTCTGGTAGTTGGTGCCACCATTCGCTTCGAGTTGGGCAATCTCTGCATCGGTAAAGGTGGGGTTACCCCCCACATTGATTCTTCTAATATTCTCCAGTCTGGCAAAATCAGCCGGATGATCAGCCAGGGTAGGCAGAAAGCGCGGTACTTGGGAGAGGGTCGCAAAATAATCGACATTGATTTTTCCCTGCCCGCTACCCTTTTTGGTCGTAACCATGATTACACCGTTGGAGCCTCTAATACCGTAGATTGCCGTAGCAGAGGCGTCTTTCAACACATCAATCGACTCGATGTCACCGGGGTTGATGGTGCTTAGGTCTATGCCCTGAATACCATCTACTACCACCAGTGGGCTGTTATTACCCGTGATGGAGTTGACCCCCCGTATGCGCACTTTGAAATTGGAGCCGGGCTGACCATTGGCTTTGGCCACAATTACCCCGGCAGCTCTTCCCTGAAGGGCATCTTCCACACGGGTGAGGGGTTGGTTTTCGAATGATTTGGGACTCACGGTAGCTACTGCCCCCGTAAGATCGCTCTTCTTCACGGTTCCATAACCAATTACCACCACCTCGTCCAGAAAAGTTTCGGAAGGATTCAAGCTGATGTTGAGGGTGTTTTGGTTGCCTACCACCACTTCTTTGCGCTCGTATCCGATGTAGGAAAACATCAGCACTGAATTGGAGTTGGGAACATTGATAGAAAACTTTCCCTCATCATTAGTAAGGGTGCCCGTTTGCGTACCTTTTAGCACCACACTTACCCCCACAAGAGGCGTATTGTCGCTGGCACTGGTTACCTGGCCCGAAACAGTAACCTGGCCGTGGGCAAACCCAAAGCTGACTACCAATAAGGTAAACAGCCACCACTGTTTCGGAATTTGTAAGAATTGTTTCATGTAGTAATGAGATTTGAGTGTGAAAAAAACTAGCTGATTGCCAAAAATGCCCTGAAGAAAACAAAAAGGGGCTTGCATGCTAAATGTTGAGTATTTTGAAGCTCTCATAAAGCCTTGTGAGTTTCATAGGCCAGAACTAGGCAAAATTCAACAAGTCAATAATAAAGAATATGTACCCCTCCAAGATGTATGAAAATTACCCGTTTATGGCACTATTTTACCTTATTGGAGATATGATCCTCAGACTCAATAAACCCTGGAGCCCCATTGCAATCAAGGCTGCCGAAATTTCGGGCGAGACTGCTAGGCGGCCAATCACAGGTGCCATCATGGAGACCGTTTCAACCAGCGAAGCGGTAATAGAATCCATTGACATGGAAAGCACAGTTGGAAATGGAAAAAATTAGCAACAGCAGAAAGAGCAACAGTATGACCAGCTTCCAGAGGGTTGCCTCATTATTTGTTTCGCTCCTCCTGAAAAAACTGCGACTGGTCTCTGTAGGCATCCATCCGGTCGATGTCAACTTTTTCATACCTTTGGTGTAGCAGCCAACGTGGCCGTTCCAGGGTAGATTCCCACTGATAGATCATCTTAAACATTTTTCGCACCCGTTCCGGGTACACGGCGGCCAGATTGTTGAGTTCGCGGGGGTCTTCCTCTAGGTTGTACAACTCAGCGGGCCGGTCGCTATAGCGCAGTAATTTCCAGTCGCCTGCCCGCACCACCGCCCGTACGTCTTTTTTCCAGTACAAGCGTTGGTGCGGCCGTTCCTGCTTTTTGCCTTGTACATAGGGCAGCAAGTTTACCCCATCGAGTTGTAGCAATGAATCGGCACTACCACCTGCAGCTTCAAAAAAAGTAGGAAGCAGATCCAGGGTAATGATGGGATGATGATAGACCGAATTGGCAGGAAGTTTTCCGGGCCATGCCATGAGGAAAGGCACCCTTATCCCCCCTTCCAGATGATTGGATTTGGTTCCGCTCAGGGGGTAATTGCTCGATGCATTTTTGTCTGTGGGTCCTCCGTTATCATTGGTAAATACGATCAGGGTATTTTCTTCTAGCCCCAGTTCAGTCAGTTTATCCAGGATTTGGCCACAGGCCCTGTCAAGGGCGAGGGTCATGGCAGCGACTTTCCGGCGGTTTCCGCTGAGTTGGGGAAATTGATTTAAATCGGCCTCGGTAGCATCCATAGGCGTGTGCACCGCATTGAAAGACACAAAGGCAAAAAAGGGCTGATGTTGATTGCGCTCGATAAAGGAAGCCGCTTCCCTGCCCAGGGCATCAGTCAGATAGGTTCCAGACTCCTCATATTGTCCAAAGTTGCGCTCGAGTTTGTTGAGGGGCTCCTGGGGCTCCCGCTCATAGGCAAAATAGCTTCTGGCTCCGCCCCGAAAGCCATAAAATTCATCAAATCCCCGTTTGGTGGGGTGAAAGCGATCTGCTCCTCCCAGGTGCCATTTGCCAAAAATGGCCGTCCGGTAGCCTAAAGATTTCAAATAATCTGCTATGGTTTTTTCTTCCGTGGGCAAGCCCATTTCGGGTCCGTCTGCTGCCGACACGGCGCTCATATAGCCCGGCACATTGTTTTCTTCGTATCCAAAGCGTTGCTGATAGCGTCCCGTCATGAGGCCGGCCCGGGAAGGGCCGCAGGTGGGATCAGATACGTATGCCTGGCTAAAGCGTATGCCTTTCTGAGCCAGTTTATCCAGGTTAGGGGTTTTCATTACCTTGCTACCCTGAAAGCCAAAATCAGCGTAGCCGGCATCATCAGCAAACAGCAGAACGATATTGGGGCGCTGCTGGGCATGCATGAAGGGTAGCAGCAGACTGATCAATAGAAAAAACGTAAAATGTTTCATGAGCTATGAAAAAGGTAATGATTAAAATTTGGACAAATAAATGATATACTCCTTGAGCTGAATACCTGTAAATTAGCTGATTATAGCAGGATTTTACCTTTTCAGACTGACTGCCGGTACGAAATAGGCGTCATCCCCATAATCTGCTTGAATTGTCGGTTGAAATTCGTAATAGATTGATAACCCACCATGTAGCAGATGTCTGAAACCTGCAGGTTTTGTTGTACCAGCAGGCGGGAGGCATTCCGGATTCGAACTTCATTCAAAAACCGCACAAAGGATTTGTTGGTCATTTTTTTAAAAAAGCGGCAAAATGAATTGGGCGTCAGGCAGGCTACCTCCGCTACATCTTCCAGGCTGATATAGTTGGCATAATTATCAGAGATGAATTTAATGACTGCATCAATTCGCTGAGAATGCTCGCTGGCGTACTGCCGCATATCTGTGGTGGAAAGTTGTTGTTGATCATTGGATTTGGAGAGTTGATGTAATAACCCAAGAAGCCGAATGGATTGTTCGGCAGCAGAAAAATTTACGATATTGCACAATAGCTGGTGAAGCTTTTTACGCGTACATTTACCAAAAGAAATTCCAAATTTGGATTGTTCCAGCAGTTGCTGAATGCCAGCAAATTCAGGGTAGGCGAAGGTGTTGGTTCCGATAAAGTCATCAGTGAATTTAATGATGATGGTATTGATTTTGGGAGGATTTTCTGCTGTAGAGGCAGCGATATCGTTTCGCCATAAATGGGGTAGGTAAGGTCCTATTAATACCAGATCACCGGGTTCGAATTGAGAAACGTTATCTCCGACAAATCGAATTCCACTGCTCTGCGGCAGATAAATCAGCTCATATTGAGCATGATAGTGCCAGGAAGCATCCAGGCAGGGTACTTCCTTTCGGACAATGTTCAATCGGGCATTAGAGATGCCTGCTGTGTTTTTTAAAACCAGTTTCATAACGAATAATGAATGAAATAATCTCCTAAATACGTGCAATGAATTCTTTCAAATTCACATCTCTGCTGAGTCCCAGCTTTTTTCGCAGACGAAAACGCGTGGTATGCACGCTTTCTACCCTTACATTCAAAAGCTTAGCCATTTCCTTACTGGATAAATTCAGCTTGATCAGCGCACATAGCTTCAGGTCTCCCTGCGTTAGCTGCGGAAATTGCTGTTTGAGCCGTACATAAAAGCGCTTGTTAACAGCTACAAACCTCGTTTCAAATTCTTTCCAGTCAACTGCTTTACGATTGGAAATTGAATAAACAATACGGTTGATTTCCTGAAGGTTGGGTTGTTTTCTTTGCTGAATGAGTCGTTCCTTCACTGTATCAATAAATGCCTCTTTCTCAATGAGTTTCAGGGCAGAAGCTGCCAATTCTTTATTCTTTAATTCTACCAGCTCCTGCGCCTGCTGACCTTCCATTTCGCGTTTTTGCCGTATCAGTCGCTTTTCTGCCTGGTGCTTGGATTTGACATATCGAAAGTATATGAATCCGATTATTAACAGAAACAGCAGGAATCCGGCTAAAATAGTCCTTTGCAAAAGGTGGATTTTATCTTCCTGTTCAAGACGAGCCATTCTTTGCTCCTGCAGTATTTTTTCCTGACGTTCCTTTTCCATTCGAAACTCATCCTGAATTTCCAGTAGGGGGCGGTTATTTGCGCTACGGCTGTCAAAAAAGATTTGGTCCAGCTCTTTGGCCTTTTTCAGATGTGCATAGGCCCGTGGCAAATTTCCCATTTCCATATACAGATGAGACAGTTGCTCATGGACCAGCGGAGTAAAGTCGATATGGCTGTGATATTTTTGGGAAATATCGAGTGACTTCAGGTAACAAACTTCACTATCAGTGAACCGGGCCGTTTGCTGGTAGGCATTTCCCAGGTAATAATAAAACAACACCAGATAAGAGGGCTGATGTTCGAGAAACCAGGCTTCGATTTCCAGAAACATGCTGAGTGCCTCAGAGAATTGTTGATCATGGGTTAGAAGAATCGCATGCTCAAACTTCAAATAAGACATGGGAACTTTAGAAAAAGCTGAATCGTAGTATTGATACCCACTATCGAGGTATTTCCACCCCTGATCCGGCTCATTGAGTTCCCGGAAAGTGGAACACATGGAATAGTAGTCTTGAGCAAGACGCGCCCGGTTCAATTCGCCATTTTGAATCAGCTTTTTTTTGATATCCAGAGATAAGCCCAAAAATTTCAGGGCATTTTCTTTTCGGTTGTAAAAGCTGTAATAGCGCCCAATGGCACGGTAGATATCCGCCTTGAGATTTTCCAAACTTCCGGCATCTGCCAGCAGCAGGGCTGTCCATAATTTGTCGTAAGATGTCTTATAATGGGCCTGATGGCCATGTACTTCGGCTAATGCTCTAAGTGCAACAATCATGGCTACTGTATCGCACTCCTCAACAGCCCTGGAATGTAAATATTCCAGCATGTTCAAGGCACTGTCAGGATTATGAAATCTCAATTCCTTCGCTTCCTCAATCGTTAACAGATGGACAGGTGTATGTATGGAATCAGCATTTGCCCCTAAACAAAAGAGGTGTAATAACAGGAGCACTGTCGAGGTGGTGCGGAAAGTTTGTCTAGTAGGTTTGGGCATCTGCTTAGTTAGTGAATCCTCGTAAGGAGCTGATTACTAAGCTTAAATATGCAAAAAAGATTTGAAAAGTGAAGGTGGAATTAGGTTCAAAATGTTGTTTGTCAAGTTTTTGTTTAGATTTTTATTAGCTTTTATTTCTGATGGTTTGAATCAAATTGCCTGCTTCTGAGGCATTTCTGCAGATCTATTCCCGGTTTTCTGCCTGAATCGGACTTCGGTTTGCATAATGCAAATGGCCTTTTAGAACTTAGAAATTTACCTTTGGTTGTGGTTGTTTTATCATGGCAGTTCTTTTGAGCCTTGGTCCAGGCAACGCCTTTGAGTTCGTATGGGGTTGCAATTGCGCTTGGGTAGTATGGTTGTACCATGGTGTAAGGCCAGGTTGACAAGGCTTTCATTCAGCAGGGTTTCATATTTGCTTAGCTCCTACTGGCTTCGGTATAAGTCAACTGGCTGGCCACAAACACTTCTACTTCCACTAGTGCCCCACACCTTGAATCCACCGCCTAAAGTTTTTTGCTGCTATAATCCATGTAGCGCTTTTCCCCGGCTTTGTGCTCAAAGTGCATGTACGTGCCGCAAGTCCGTAAAGTATAAGTTTGATAAAAAATTGGAAGAGGAGATCCCTGCCAGGGGACAAGACCTGCCAGGTAAAACAACATTAAGATGAATTTAATGCTTCCCATCAAGCTCTGAGAGCTGCTTGGATTTCCTCAATGGACATATTTTTGGTTTCTGGTAAGTAGCGATACAGAATGATGAAACCTATTGCGACGGTAATGGCATAGAAGAGGAAAATGGCACTTCCACCCATAGTAGAGAGTTGCCAGGGAAAAAATTGTTGAACCAAATAGCTGGTGAAGCTGGTGATGAGAGCAAAAAATGGGATGGCAATCCCCCTCAGAGATATAGGAAATATCTCAGAAAATAATACCCACATAATAGGCCCAACAGAAAAATGAAATGCCGCGATGAAGCTCAAAATACCTATGAGAATCAATAAGGCATTCATCTTTGCCGCTTTTTGTAATAATAAGCTTGAAAAATTTCGGGCGTCTTCTTCTCCCAGGACGTCGATCAATGCTTTTTTAAACTCCGTATCGCTTTGATATTCGACCCCAAGCAAATCTTTTAATCGCTCTACATTCGGAACTTCTGTCAATTCCGCAATAGCAGCTTGTGAAAGGGTGTAGCGAGCTTGCTTAAAACCCCATGAGCAAACCGATAAACTGATAATGATCCATACCATTCCCCATAAGATCATAGAACGCCTGCCAATCTTATCAACCAATAGTAGAGATAAAAGGGTAAATACCACACTGGTTAAGCCTATCCATACAGCTTGTTGAAATGCGGCATTGGTTCCAATGCCTATTTGTTCAATGACCGTAGGCGCATAAAATAGAATGGCATTGATCCCTGTTGATTGTTGGGCAATGGCAATCGTGACAGCAATAATCAAAATCATACGCATCGGTTTGCTGAAAATTTCTGTTAATTGGCTTGAAACAGAACGGTCTTCGGTACTTTCTTGAAGGCTGATCTGAATTTCTTCAATTTTTTGAGAGATTGCTTGTTCGGGAATGATTTTCCGAAGTGTACGTTGCGCTTCTTTTGTTTTATTTTTATACAATAACCAGTACGGACTCCTGGGAATAAGAAAGAGTAACCCAAACCAAATCAAAGCTGGCAAGATCTCCGAACCCAGCATCCAGCGCCAGGTATATTGGGTGATACCCAAAGAATCTACCCAAGCAGCGCCTGAATTGGTGGCCTGAAGAATGAGATAATTGATAAAATAAGCGGCGGATAAACCAATTACGATATTGATCTGCGTCATGGATACCAGTTGGCCCCGCCATTTTGAAGGGGCAATTTCACCAATATACATAGAAGCCAAAGTGATCGAACTAAAGGCCAAACCTCCAAGGAAGCGTGCTGCTACAAGCATCAAATAATTTGGGGCCAGGGCCGAGGCAATGGCTGAAATGAGGTATAGGGCTGCAATAATTTGCAGGGTGCGTTTTCGCCCCAGCAAATTACTCGCATAACCTGCAAAAGGCAAAGCAATCAAAACGCCTAAACCTGGTGCACTCACAGCCGTTCCCAGTTCCCAGTCTGTAAGGGAAAACTCTTGAGAAATGAAATTGACGGTTCCAGAAATCAAAGCTGCATCTAATCCAAATACAAATCCTCCTATTGCGACAATGGTGGCATACGTGAAGGCATTTCTTTGGTAGGTATTCATAGTAGGTGGATCATGTTGAGGGTGGAATTGTAAATGCTGAGTTTGGAGTGGGTGAGCAAAATTCGACAAACTTTGATTTTCATCCCAAACTTGTGAGGGGGCCCATAAGCGTCTGGGCCCCGGCTATTATTTGCGAATCGCAATGTCATCTATATAAAACTTTGCCGCTTTAATAGGTGGAAAATCTTCCTTCCGAATTTCGATTTTTAATTGATCAGTCGATGTCGATGGAGTTGTTTTGCTAATAGGTTTTTCTATGGTTATCCATTTTCGCCTCTCCAAACCAGCCAAATCAACAGGGATGTGAATATCTTCATCTTTTAAACTCAAATGTAATTTTTTTACTGCCCGCCCTTGATCTAACCATACTTTTAGAGAAAGGGTCAATTCTCCGGCAGGAAGGTTGAGGGCCCCCTCAGGCGATAAGGCCACTACTTTGTCGATAGGTAATTCCTCATTTTTTGCCAAGCCAGAAAACGCCAGACTATTTACTCCTTTGGCATACTGGCCTTTCACAATTGAAAAATACCGGGCCGAAGCTGTATCAATCAGCCAAAATTTTTGATAATCGTTGGGAACAGAGCTTTCTGGCAATAAGGTAAGTGGGCGGGGATTCTCTTCGAAAAGTATGGGGCCTTCGAATCCAAAAAACTGTCTCGCCAATAAATGATCATTAGGTTTTTGCCACACCCGCAGGTATTCCACCTCAAAATCAACGGGAAGTTCTTCTTTGTGTGGTAACCCCAACCATTTGAATATCTCAGAGTCTAGCCATATCTCCATAGGATTGTTCAACACCCAATCGGTCCCTAATTCATCTTGTGTAACTTCGGCTACTAGTTCTCCATCCATAAATACTTTCAGATAATCTTCTCCCCACTCGGCACCGTATATATGAAAATCATCCGCGACGCGGAATGGCAACTGGTTGTTTTTGTATGCCCATGTCCAGGTGGGTCTTTGGGCTGGCGGGCTCCAATCATGGATGGTAGTCTTTGAACCTGTCGCCCAAATATCCCCTTTTTCCACTTTGGGGTTTCCCATTTGTTCAAACACATCTAATTCCTGCTCATAACCAATGGCCCAAAAGGCCGATGTAATAGCCGCATTTCCCGCTTTGGATTTAACTTCCATATAGCCATTTAAAAAGCGCTTTTTAGTAATGACCCCTGCTGTTGTAACGGGTAAAGGTTTGCCTTCGAAGATGCCATAGGCATCGTTATTATTGCCGTCTGCATAATTTTCCTTCACGAACTCGTACTCAGGTTCCCATTGAGTCCTTATTTTCAGTTTGCCATCCTCAACAATGACATTATGTGGAGCAAATTGTGAAGGGGGGCGACCTTTCCAGATATAATAATCTCCGTTTTGTCCTTCTATGAACCATTTATTGGTGTCCAGTTCGACTCCTTCAAATTCGTCGCTGAGGGCTTCGTTGAGTACCCAGCCTCCTGAATTCTCTGGGTCAGAAGCCGGATAAAGGCTTGAATCGGTAATCTCTACTTTTTCGCCATTTACTTGCTGGCAACTAATGATGGAGCAAAAGCCTAGCCCGAATAGTAGCGCAAGAAAAATAGTATGAAATAGATATTTCATCCTACTTACTGCTGGTTTAGGCATCTCTAATTTGGCATATAGACCTTTCATCTGAGTTATTTTTCTTTTCTGTAAATCAAAAAGGAATATCACAATGAGGATGGATGAAACTTATCCGGTCTTGTTTGTGCATTATTTTATCCCTTTCCTGATAGAGCGGATAAGTGAAATATTTCGTATTGCTGGATTCATACCGTGTTGTGCTTTGTACAAAATGAAAAGAAAGAGTTTGAAGCAGAACCCTTCATCCATGCTTCGGCACGCGTTGAAAAACTGCAATCTCCTTTGATAGTGTACTTATCTCTGCAGCATTTTTGGCTATCTCCTCCCAGCTTTCACTTTGGATAAGGCTAGGCCTGGCTATCCAAGAGCCACCAATAGCTGTGATAAGCGGAGACTCGAGATAGGTGCGCGCATTTTGCATGTTGACCCCCCCAAGAGGAATAAATTTGATGCCCAGATGCTGATAGGGAGCAGCCATGCTTTGGAGGTGTGCTAATCCTCCTGCGGTCTGGGCAGGAAAGAATTTTAAAATCCTACATCCCAGTTCAAGCGCAATTTCTATATCCGTTGGGGTCATAATGCCTGGAGAAAAGGGTAAATTCTGTTTTTGAGCTTCCCAGATAATCCTGGGGTTGCACCCTGGTGCAACAGCAAAGTCGGCACCCACCTCTACAACGGCTTTCACTTGATCCGTTGTGATCACAGTTCCAACCCCCAATGTGATTTCTGGGACTTCTTGTTTGATGAGACGTGCGGCATCAATCGCAACTGCTGTCCGAAGCGTAAGCTCGATCGTATTAACACCTCCTTTTAAAAGGGCTTTTGCAAGTGGAAGCGCGTGCTTGAGTTTGTGAATAATTAATACTGCAATTACCCCTGCTTCGTTTATTTTTTTGATGAGGTCTGATGGCATAGCCCTTTGAGAAATGGGATCCATATCTTTTTGCTTAAAAAAACACTCCCTATTTGCTAATTTTCTACTCATTCAAAGCTAAAGTTACCCTTTTTCTAATCAGGTAATCATCGAGTGCATAGGTTGAACAATCTACTCCTATCCCACTATTTTTTATTCCACCATGCGGGAGATATATATCAAACTTTAGCCCATTCAGATGAATTTCACCAAATTCCAGGTGTTCAACAAAATAATCCAGGGTATCCTGAGCTTGTGAATAGACATAAGAGGCCAAACCCGCAGGAGTATGATTGGCATAATCAATGACCTCCTCTTTGGTAGAGAAGGGAACAATCATGGCCACGGGGCCAAAAATTTCATGCTGAAGTACTTCTGCATCTGGGTCATTCAACCGAATAACGGTAGGCTGGAAGTAATGGCCAGGCTGGTCAATAGGTTCTCCACCGTAGATTAATTTGCCACCTTGTTTAATCGCTAGTTTAACAATTTGGTGCACTTTTTCCACCGACTGCCGATTGGCCAAAGGCCCCATATCGGGCTTATTTTCCTTTCCAAAACCAATTTTTACCTGTTGAAATTTCTCGACCATCCCCTCTGTGAAAGCGTGAATCACAGATTCATGAATAAAAAATCTATTGGGCGCGACACATATCTGGCCAGTATTACCAATTTTGAGCGCCGCCCCATGTTCGATGGCCAAATTCAGATCTGCATCATCAAAGACGATGAATGGGGCATTTCCTCCGCATTCCATGCTATACCTCTTGATGGAGGTTTTGCTACTTTGCTGAATGAGTTTTTGCGCCGTTTCGGTAGATCCGATCGTGGTGATGAGCCTGGGAATTTTGCTTTCGCAAAGGGGAATGCCCACCTCTGCGACATCTCCGCAAAGGATATTGATCACCCCTTTAGGAAAATCGATTTGCTCGCAGATCTCTCCAATGAGGTATGCAGATAGGGGAGAGAATTCTGAAGGTTTGATAATGATCGAACAACCAGCGGAGAGGGCTGGACCCAGTTTAAAACCAAGGTTTAATAAAGGGAAATTATAGGCGAGAAAGGCTACGACCACTCCCAGGGGCTGATGTACTAACCAATGTGTATGGGTTCCTTCTTTATCCTGAATAGGTATATCTTCTTTGGTTTTAATTTCCTCGGTATAGTACTGAAGGGAATCGGTAATGCTAGTCAGGTCTTCCTCTGTACCTTGCCACACCTTGCCCATCTCATACATAATTGCATTACGTAGCAAATCTCTGTTTTCAAGAAGCTTATCTCTGAGTTTATGAATCCATTCGATGCGCTCACCTAATGGCAAATTTGACCAGTATTCAAACCCCTCTTTTGCAGATGCAAGTGCATAGATCGCATCTTCTTTGCCAGCCCAAGAGATGGTCGCTATCGTTTTCTCATTTGCCGGGCAAACCACCTCATAAGATTGGGCATTAGCAGCTTCTCTCAACTGCCCATTGATGTATAGTTTTTTATGTCCAAATTTCATTTTTATCTGTTAATGCATATTTGTGTAAAGCATCTTCATTTAGGTCAAATCCCAAACCGGGGGCATCAGAAATTTTTATTTCCCCGTCCTCAAATATCATATCAGTAGAAGTGAGCTCATCCCGCAAGCCATTTTCCGTGCGGTCGTATTCCATATAGCAATTGGGCGTTTTTAAACGGCCTGGAACGGTATCCAAATTAAAAATAAAATGGGAAGCTGCGGCTATCGCAATGCCAGTTCCCCACGTATGCGGAACAATTTCAACTCCATAAACAGAAGCTAAAACAGCAATTCTTTTAGCTTCTGTAAGTCCTCCTGTAGCGCATATATCGGGCTGTACAATATCTACAGATTTAGACTTCAGTAAGGTCTGAAATCCAAAACGAAGATATTCGCATTCCCCTCCGGCAATAGGTATCGTTGTTTTTGTTCTCAGTTCTGCATATTGCTCATAATATTCAGGAGAAACAGGCTCCTCAAACCAATAAATGTTATAAGTTTCAACGGCTTTTGCGAGTTGTACGGCCTCCCGCAAATTGTAGGCATGATTGGCATCAATCATCAAATTGATGTCGGGTCCAATCGCTTCCCGAACCATTTTTACATGTTCGATATCCTCATCTATACCAAGCCCCACTTTCATTTTCATCGCTTTAAATCCCAGCTCAGCATAATGCTTTGCTTCTTCCGACAAAATATCTCCTAAATTATCGCCATTGGTGAAATACATACCTGTTGCATAAGGGATAATGCAGTCCCGTTTTTTTCCACCTAATAATAAATGAACGGGTTGTTCCAATATTTTGCCTTTTAAATCCCAAAGTGCAACATCTATGGCACTCATAGCAGAAACGAGAATTCCCCTTCTTGCAAAATCTAAGGTGCGGCGGTACATGATTTGCCAAATCGTTTCAATCTCAAGTGGGTTTTGTTCAAGGATAAAAGGAGTGAGATGCGTTATACCAGCTCTAATCAAGCCTGCGGGACCATAGCCTTCACCCCAACCAACATGCCCAGTATCGCTGGTTATTTTTACAATGCAAATTTGTCGCTCAGAATATTCCCATTGAGAAAAGTAAAAACTCTCCTTCAACTTGTCTGAAAGAATAAAGCTTTCAATAGATTTAACCTTCATGGGGCTACTGTATGCAAATAGTTGATAATTAATTCAAATGGATGCTCTTGGCTCAAAGAAAGCTGAATATGCCGTTTTAATATGGGTAAAACTTATCTCATGATTGCACAATCTTACCATTTTCATTCGAATTTGCTTTTGAGACAAATCTGCTCCGAAAAATATCTTGTGGATTTTGCCCATGCAATGCTGGTTATTTTGACGATACAAAGGCGCCTTTCGCTATATGCCCATTGGGAGAAACAGAGCCAATCATTGGGTTGGCCCGAAAGCTTTGGTGGGTTTTATGTTTGCATACAATATGGATGCAAATAAATGGCATGCTTCTCTGCACAAATCACCTCAGTAGCAGGGCACAGGCATTTTAAAAGCAATCCCCTGGCGGCTATGCCGCCAGGGGATGATTTGTGTAGTGGCGCAGGGGGGAATTGAACCCCCGACCTCAGGGTTATGAATCCTGCGCTCTAACCTTCTGAGCTACCGCGCCGGCTTGCTTTTGCCAAAAGCGATGCAAATATATAGAAGTTTTTGTTTGTCAGGAAATGCGGCTGCTATTTTTTTTCAATTTCTTCAGCGCCCGCCGTGTGTGTGCTACCTGTACTTTGCCGCACCATATCACCCCATTTCTTACACTCATTGGTTCGAAGTATGTTATTTGGCAATAATGGTATTAAATGAGTTATGAATTATATATAAAATTGCAATAAAAATTGCAAGATCAATGAAAAAAGTTCACAATCTCCTGTTCCTTTTGGTCCTTTACGGCATCTGCTTTTACTCCCCGCTTTACGGGCAGGACAAAGTAGCCGAAGACGCCCCCAAAAGCATGACAGATCCCCTTGTACCCAAAGCAGGTGGTAAAAAACCTGTGCATGAGAAAAAGACTTTCCAGGACAAAGACAACAAAATTTACTGGCAGGTGGACCTGCCCGTTTATTTACAAATTTCGTCCAGTCCAAATGGAGAGCAGCACCCCCTGAAAACGGTCAAAACCAAGGCCATGGAGTCGCATGCCAATCCCATGTACTTCGACGGACATGGGGTGCATTACATCAAGCATCAGGACTATGGACATACCATTCCTGAACACGAAGTGGCTTTTGAAGTATATGTAGATGGTATTGCGCCTGTTACCAGGATTACCTTTGAGGGCGCGCCGGTACATGTTACTGGTGGTACCACCTACTATGGAAAAGGGCTGCGCACCCGCCTGGAGGCTACAGACGAAATGTCGGGGCTGGACAATACCTTACACTCCCTAAATGGGGCCGACTACGCGCCCTATAAGGCAGAGCAGGCCTACACTACTGAGCAAACCTATACCTATGGGTTTTATTCGGTGGACCGGGTGGGCAACGTTGAAAAGGAAAAAATCAAAACCTTTGTGCTCGATCTCACCCCGCCTGTAACCGAAAATACCATTACCGGTACCCGGCTCGACCAGATTTTCTCTCCCAAAGTAAATGTAGCCCTCAAGGCTACTGACAAACTCTCAGGGGTGAAACAAATTTCCTGGCAAATCGACAACGGAAAATTCCTGCCCTACACCAAAAACATCTGGGTAGGATACCTCAAAGACGGCGAACACAGCATACAGTACAAAGCCATTGACCAGGTGAAGAATGAAGAAGTGGAAAAAACCATCAAGTTTTACCTGGATAAAACTGCGCCGGTGGTTACGGCCAGCATACAGGGTGACCAGTACGCCAAAGGAGGGAAGACCTACATTTCCGAACGCTCAAAAATTGCCCTGTCGGCTACCGACAACAAAGCCGGGGTGGACAAGATTTATTACAGCCTCGATGAGGGAGCACAACTAACCTATAATTCTCCTTTTCAGCTCAATGCCAAACAGGGAACTCACCAGCTGCGTTTCAGGGGCATAGACAAGGTCGAAAACCTCGGTGCTTACCAAACAGATGAGGCCGTGGGCAACCTTTACCTCGATTTGAGCGCTCCGCAAATCAGCCATGATTTCATTGGCGCACAATTTTCTACGCGGGATACCCTCTTCATTACCAGTGAAACCCAGGTGCGCCTCAAAGCCAGTGATTATCAGTCGGGTGTGCAAAAAATAGGCTATCAGCTCGACGGGCAGGAAAGCACCTTCGAAACCCCCTTTACCATTGAAAAGGACGGCTATCACGAGGTGGATTATTATGCACTGGACCAGGTAAACAACAAGAAAGAAGGCGATTTCTTTTTGGTAGTGGACAACGAGGGTCCCGAAATTTTTCACCACTTCAGCATGAACCACATTGGCGTAGCCAAGCTGGACGACATCAACAAAGAAGTGCCGGTATATTCGCCTCACAACCTGCTGTACCTGGCGGCTACCGATGCAGCTGTAGGTACCAACCAGATTTACTATTCTCTGGACGGTGGGGCTGAAAAATTATACACAGGCCCCATCAAAAACCTCAGCAAAGGCTTCAAAACCCTGGAGATTCGCGCCACTGATCACCTGGGGAACGAATCCAAATCGGAGGTGATTCACTTCATGATCAAATAGCATAACGTGCAACAAGCAGGAAAAAGCGGGCTGAGGCATGGCATCAGCCCGCTTTTTTGCTATATTCATCACCCCTATCGGAATGTTATTTTTTTTCGCATCAACTCCAACCCCAATGAAAAGAAGAAACTTTCTCCAGATGAGTGCCCTGGGCGGTGCAGCCCTGGGTATCACGCCCTTTTCTGCTGCATGTCAGCAGCCGGCTGCTGAGCAAGCTGGCGATCAACCCCCATCCATTCCCCAGTTTGAGCTGGACGAAATGAGTGTTGCAGACCTGCAGCAGGCCATGGAAGAAGGCCGCTATTCGGCCCGCAAGATCGCAGAACTTTACCTGGGCCGTATAGAGGAAATCGACCGTTCGGGCCCGGCTATCAACTCCGTGATTGAACTCAACCCCGATGCCCTGAGCATAGCCGACCAACTGGACCAGGAGCGCAAAGCAGCTAAGCTGAGGGGGCCCTTACACGGCATACCCGTACTCATCAAAGACAACATTGACACAGCCGACAAGATGATGACCACAGCGGGGTCACTTGCGCTGCTGGGCTCCACCCCCAAACAAGATTCCTGGGTGGCCCAAAAGCTGCGCGAAGCCGGGGCCCTGATACTGGGCAAAACCAACCTGAGCGAATGGGCCAATTTTCGCTCCAACCGTTCCTCCAGTGGCTGGAGCGGCAGAGGCGGGCAAACCCGCAATCCTTATGTGATCAGCCGCAACCCCTGTGGCTCCAGCTCGGGTTCGGGCGCGGCCGTTTCGGCCAACCTCTGTGCAGTGGCCATAGGCACCGAAACCAACGGCTCGGTGGTATGCCCCTCCACGGCCAACGGCATAGTGGGTATCAAGCCTACGGTGGGCTTATGGGGCCGCTCGGGCATTATTCCCATTTCCCACAGTCAGGACACGGCTGGCCCCATGTGCCGCAGCCTGCGCGATGCTGCCACCCTGCTGGGCGCCATCACAGGCGTGGACCCGAGGGACCCCCTTACACGCCAGAGCCAGGGCAAAGCCCACACCGACTATACCCAGTTTCTAGATCCAAATGGCCTGCAAGGCGCCCGCATAGGTGTGGGTCGCAGCTTTATGGGTTTCCACGAGCGGGTGGATGCCCTCATGGAGGATGCCATGCAGCTGATGAAGGACGCCGGCGCCACCCTCATTGAGCTCGAAAGTGTAAGCCCCTCCGTGGGCCGGGCCGGCTTTGAGGTGTTGTTGTACGAATTTAAACACGACCTGAACCAGTACCTGGCCAGCCTGGGACCAGAGGCCCCGGTGAAGTCGCTGGAGGAGGTGATAGCCTTTAACGAGGCCCACAAAGAGGAAGAGCTGAAGTTTTTTGGGCAGGAAATCCTCATCATGGCTCAGGAAAAAGGCGGTCTGGAAGACAAGGCCTATCTGGAAGCCCTGGAAAAAGTGCAGCGTTCGCGCAGGCAGGAAGGCATAGACAAAGTGATGAACGAGCACCAACTGGATGCCATCATTGGCCCAACAGGGGGGCCTGCCTGGCCCATTGACCTGGTGAATGGCGACCATTTTGGAGGAGGCAGTTCTTCGCCTGCAGCCCAGGCGGGCTACCCCAACATCACCATTCCGGCAGGTTTTGTATTTGGGCTGCCGGTGGGCATCTCCTTTTTTGGCAGGGCTTACAGCGAGCCCACCCTGCTCAAAATAGCTTATGCCTATGAGCAGGCCAGCGGCCACCGCAGGCCGCCCCGCTTTTTAGCCGACATTGATCCGAACGGGTAATTGAGTGATTAATTGAGGCCCCAGATCAGCAGGGCCAGGGTGGCGGCTATGCCTACCCCTATCCAGATGATGCGCTGAACCTGTTTGTCGCTTACCCCTTCGGTAAGCTCGGCAAATTCGGCCGCTTCCTGGTAGGGCTTGTACATATTGCGCACCGTATCGAAATAGGGCGGCAGCAGCAGCAAAATATCGCGGTAGGTGCTCACCACCTGTACTTTGCGGTCCATGCTATGGGCGTCCTTGAGCTGATATACCAGGAAACGGTAGGCATCCTGGTAGCACTGGGCCACCCATTTGTGCGAAAATGGCAGCCGGAAAGCCGTAAGCCTGTTCACCAGCTCAGCCTTTTGGTGTTTGACTGCATGGTAGAGCTGGGTGTTGTACTGGCGGGCAAAATGAGGTGCCACAAAGGCCGCCAGGGCAGCATCCTGCTGCAAAAAATCCAGGGCTTCGGGCTGATCGAAACAGGCCAGTTCGCCATCTTCCAGAAACTTTCTCAAGGATTCCTGCTCAAAGATGGTTGCATGATATGGACGGTGGGCTTCATCTTCCAGCTCTGTAAGCAAAAACAGCAGCCCGGCTTTGTCGATCTCCCTGCCGGCCAACTCCAGGGTGGCTGTGTCGTGCAGTTCAAACTCGGCCAGTAATTGTTGGCGGAGCTGTTTGAGTTGCTGGGTCGGATGCTGCTCAAGAGATTCGGGCGTAATGCCCAGTATATGAAAGGGATTGAGGTATTTCATCGGGGAAACAATCGTTTATTGCGCTGTTTGCTTATACGGGCAATTTTTTATTTTGTGGCGCTGAGCTATAAAAATGGAAATTTTATTTTTTTCAACTGCCCTTGCATGTAACTTTCTCAGCCTTAAAAAGTAGATGAATGGTATGACAAGTCCATCCATAGAGCTCCGCCAACTGATTCCCGTGGTGAACCAGCTGTTTGACATGGAGCAAAAACTTGCCCACGCAGGCGAAGCAGCCCACAGGCTCAGTCGCAACATCGGGCGCATCAGGCGCTACCTCAAAGAAATGGGGCTGAGCTACCACAGCCCCCTGGGCGAGCCCTACGACGAAACCCGTACCGACTGCGAGGCCACCATCGTGGGGGAGTCGGCAGAGAATTTGCGGGTAACAGAGGTAATTAAACCCCTGGTGCGGGTAGAAATGAATGGCCTGAGCCACATTCTGCAGCGGGCGGTGGTCATTGTTCAGTCGGAGAAAAACAAGCATAGCAAATAACATGATCAATTTTGGAATAGACCTCGGCACCACCAACTCTGCCATTGCCAGGTTTGACAAAGGGCAGGTTAGCATTTTCAGAAACCCCTTGGGCCAGAAAGACACCCTGCCTTCTGTGGTGGCCTTCCGCAAGGACCGCCTGCTGGTGGGGGAGAAGGCCCGGGAGTATCTGCTGCGTGCTCCGCATCAGGTGGCGGCTGGCTTCAAGCGCAAAATGGGCACAGACGAGACCTATTATTTTGAAGGCGCCGACCTGGTAAAAACACCGGTAGAACTCTCCGCTTATGTACTCAAGGAGCTGAAAAACTTCGTGCATACGGGTGAACGGGTGGAGGCAGCCGTGATCACCATTCCGGCTTCCTTTGACACGGTGCAGTCTAATGCCACGCGGGAAGCGGGCCACCTGGCCGGCTTCGAAGAAGTAGTGCTGCTGCAGGAGCCCATAGCCGCCAGCCTGGCTTATGCCAATAAGGACGAAGCAGATTCTTTTGAGGAAGGGCAATGGCTGGTGTACGACCTGGGAGGCGGCACCTTCGATGTGGCCCTGGTACATATACGGGATGGCGAAATGCGGGTGCTGGACCACGAAGGCGACAACTTCCTGGGCGGCATGGACCTGGACCGAAAAGTGGTGGAGGAAATCATCGTGCCTTACCTGGAAGCAGCCGGCCACTTCCACTCCCTGCTCAAAGAGATGAAGAGCGCCTCGGGTCGCTACAATGCCCTGTACCACAAGCTGCTGCATCTGGCCGAAGAAGCCAAAATACAGCTTTCGGTGGCGGAGGAAACCGAAATTGAGTTTGAAACCCCCGACGACCGGGGAGAGCCCGTAGAGGTATTAATGTCCCTGAAGCGCTCAGAACTGGAGGTCTTGCTGGAACCCATGCTGGAAAAAACCCTCGACATGATGCGCAGCATCATGCAACGCAATGCCCTGAAGGCAGAGGACCTCAAATTTGTACTCATGGTGGGTGGTTCCACCTACATTCCCTACATACGGGAGCAGGTAGCCCGCCGTCTGGGCATTGGGGTCAATACCCAGGTGGACCCCACCACTGCTGTGGCAGTGGGTGCTGCTTTTTACGCGGGCACCAAAGCCCGCAAGCACAAGTCAGGCTCCAAAACCGCTAATACCGCCTCTCAGGCAGCCCCGCCCCTGAAAGTAAAAACCGCCTACCAGAAGGCCTCGCAGGAGGAAAAAGAATATTTTACTGCCATATTCGAAGGCGATCTCAGCCAATTGTATTACCGCATTACCCGCCACGACGGCGGCTTCGATACCGGCCTCAAAGCCTTGCCCGAACAAATACAGGAGTATTTGCCCCTGCTCAAAGACGAGTACAACCTGTTTACCCTCCACATACTGGATGCCGAAAACAACCCCCTGGAGCTGGACCTGCCCGAAATTGGCATTGCCCAGGGGCGTTACAGCGTAGTGGGCCAGCCCCTGCCGCACGACATCTGCATTGAGATAGATGATGTGGAAAATCAGCAAACCGGCCTGGAGGTGGTGTTTGAAAAAAACTCCGTGCTCCCCCTCAAACGCACCCTTACCAAACAGATCACCCGCACCATCGCCAAAGGCTCGGACGACTACGTGGTGATACACGTGCTGGAAGGCCCCGGCCATGCTCTGCCCGCTGCCAACCAACCCATTGGGTTTATCCAAATATCGGGCAAAGAGTTGGAGCGCGACCTGGTGAAGGGCTCCGATGTGGAAATAGTACTGGAAATGAGCGAATCGCGCGACCTCAAAATCACGGCCTACCTGCTGATGACCGATCAGGAGTTTGCCGATGTGTTTACCCCCTCCAAACGTTACACCAGCAGGCAGCGCCTCATTGGATCGCTCACAGCCATGCTGCACACCATACGGGAAGAAATTTACGAGGCCGAAATGCAGGGCAATTACGAAGCTGCCCAGAAAATGGTGGACCTGGAGTACGAATTGCTGGAACTGCTGGACAAAAGTGAACAAATGGCCGAGGATGATGTCACGGATGAAAAGTACCAGATCGAAGACCGCAAACGCAAAATTGCTCAGCTGGTGGATGCCCAGACCCGCGATAAGCACATCATTAAGGTCAAAAACAAATACTTCCAGGCCAAGCGCAATGTGGAGTACGTGCTGGCCCAGTACGATGCTACCGAGGCCGACCAGCAAGCTTTTCGTGAAATTCTGGCCCAGGAAAAACTTTACCTGGCCAGCAACAGCTCGCTCAAAATACAGGCCGTGATCGACCGCCTGAATGAGTTGAATGTGCGTGTGGTGTGGCGCAGCCCCAAATACCTGGTAGAGCTCTTTACCGACCTGGCCCAGGGCAGGCGGGGGCGTTTTATGCGACCCGAAGACGCAGCCGCTCTCATAAATACTGGCTGGAAGGCCATAGAAGACCGCAATTTTGACCAACTGCGAATATGTATCAACCAGCTTTGGCACCTGCTGCCGCCTCAGGCCAGAGAGGAGCAGCAAAAGTTTAGCGGAGGTACAGGCATAGGATAATCCATGATGAAAGGCACTGTTTTTCTCACGGGCAGTGATGGTTTTCTGGGCAGCAACCTGCTGCGCCAGTTGCTGGCAGCTGGCTATCAGGTACGCGCCCTGGTAGAGCCTCAGCGGGAGGCGGCCACCATTCGGCACCTGCCTGTGGAATTGGTGCGGGGCGACATCAGTCAGCCTGCTGCCTGGCAGCGGGCTGTGAAAGGCTGCGACTATGTGATACATGCCGCGGCAGATGTGGGGCTGTGGCCGCTGCGTTCGGCACGCCAGCGGGCCGTAAACGTGCAAGGAACGGCCCATTGCCTGCAGGCAGCACAAGTTGCAGGGGTGAAGCGCTTTGTGCACGTAGGTACGGCCAACTCCATCGGCTATGGAAGTATGAGCCATCCCGGGCATGAAGGCTTGCCCTACAGCTGCGGGCGCTTTGGGCTGGGGTACATGGACACTAAGTACGAAGCCCAGCAGTTGGTGCTGCAAGCCTGGAAGGAAAGCGGTTTTCCTGCCCTGGTGGTCAATCCCACCTTTATGCTGGGGCCCTACGACAGCACTCCGGGTTCCAACCGCATGCTGCTGGCGCTGTACCGCCAGCAGGTGCCCGGCTATGCGCCTGGCAGCAAAAATTACCTCTATGTAGGCGATGCCGTTGAGGCCATTGTCAACGCCCTGCAGCACGGCCGCCCCGGGCAATGCTACCTGTTGGGCCACGAAAACCTCAGCTACCGCGAGGCCTTCGGCCGCATGGCCGGGGCTCTGGGGGTCAAAGCGCCCCGCCTGCCCATGCCCCGCCCCGCCGTACTTGCCTACGGTCGCCTGGGCAGCTTCCTGGGCCAACTCACCGGCAAGGCCCCCAAGGTGAGCTACCCCATGGCCCGTCTCGCCTGCGAAGACGTATGCTACAGCGCACAAAAAGCCATCAACGAACTCGGCCTGCCCCAAACTCCCCTGGAAGTTGCCGTTAAAACTGCCATGGCCTGGTTTGAGGGAGAGGGGAGGAACATCCTGCACCAAGCTTAATGGGTTCCACATGAGATGCAAGCGACTTTTTCCGTCTTATGAGAAAAAGTCCTATTATGATGTGTTTAGCTAATGGTACAAAAACGGGCGTATTGTTGCTGTTGATCCTATTTTCGGGCATGCAACTAAAGGCCCAGCAACTGCTGCTCAAAGCAGGTATGAACCTGGCCCGCCTGGAGATGCAGGAGGAGGATGAAGATCAAAGTTCCCTCTTGGGTGTGCAAGCAGGCCTGGTGATGAATCTGGGCCAGAACGGCCCTTATTCCTTTGCACCCGAACTACTGCTTTCGGAGAAAGGCATCAAATACGTTCATTCTTACGATCAGGGACAGCAGGCAGAGACATGGCGCTCCCAACTGAGGCTGCTGTATATAGAGCTGCCTCTGATGAGCAGACTGTGGATTTGGAGGGCCGGGCAGAATGGGCTCTATCTGTCGGCAGGGCCTTATCTGGCTATGGGACTCAAAGGTAGTTACATGGTGCAAATAAGCAGCAAAGATGAGGAAATAGAGGAAAAAATTGATGTGGAATGGGGCAAACGCGAAGGCCTGATACGTCTCAGGCGCTGGGACTACGGGCTCAGGGTCGGGGCTGGCTTTCAGTTGAGCCGATTTCAGCTCGAAGCTGGTTTTCAGCAGGGACTGGCCAATATCATGCCGGATGAGCTGACAGAGGACCGGGTCAACCACCAGTTGTTTTCATTTTCTGTAGCATACCAACTCACTCACTGATATGAAATCTCTGATCAATCTCCTGATCCTGCTGGCAATGTGCGCAGGGGCGGCGCCCCTGCCTGCCCAGCAGCTGCGCCTGATTGCAGGCGTGAATATTACGGACATGTATTATCACGACAAGGCCAAAAACGAAAACATGCAGTACACCAGTAAGCAAGGCATACATGTGGGCCTTGGATATGAACGCATTCTATCTCCCCACTTTTCAGTAGAAGGTCGCGCTCTGATCACCACCAAAGGCGCCATTATTGCTACCTGGGATGAGCAGGACCTGAGCATGCTGGAAAATCGCACCCATTTTGTGTATCTGGAGGTGCCCCTGAGCGCCAAGCTGTACCATGACTTTGGGGGAGCAGTGCTGTATGCCAAAGCGGGAATATCGGGCAGTGTGGCCATGGTGGGCAGATCGGCTTTTACCCTCAGCGGTGTGCAGGGGGAGGAGCAGACCTATGAGGAGGCCATGGTGTGGGGAGAGAAAGAAAATCCATTTTCATTCCGCCGCTGGGATTACGGCCTGCTGGTAGGAGTAGGGGCAGAGGCCGGGCCGGTGCTGCTGGAGGTTTCCTGCCAGTGGGGCGAGGCCAATCTGTTTGTGAATTCAAAGCGGGAGGCTTATCATGCAGTGCTGGCCTTTACGGCTGCCTGGCGTTTGTGGGGAGG
>RFHT01000074.1 GCA_003696835.1 Bacteroidota bacterium | reverse complement strand
GAAATTTTACGACATAAACAAAACCTTATGCACCCAAAAGTACATAAGGTTCGTAAATTTTCGGTCATTTGAGGGAGAATCAGGCGGCTGAGAGGTCTCTGACTTCGGCCTGGGGCGCATTTTTTTTGACTGAGGCAATGCCTTTTTCCCTACCTTCCTTGGAGGCATACATCTGGCTGCTGCCGATGACTTGCTTATTGGCTGCCAGCAGGTTGAAGTACAGCTTGCCGTTGGAGGCCTCCTTCCGCTCAAAATTGTCATCATTGGCGGCGTTCTTTTTCACGGATTCAACGCCGTTCTTGGCACTGGCTTTATTGGCATAGCCCTGGCTAGTCAAAATCACCTGACCATTTTTCGCTTTCAGCCGAAAGTAGTACTTCTGATTGTTTTCACTTTGATAAATTTCAAACATAGCATATAGGTAATTAGGGTGAATTAGTGTAAAAATGTTTTACAATTAAAAAAAAAAAATGCAATTCACCATAAATTACAAATGCATTATATGCATCTGCAATTATTTTATGAGCTGGAGTTGCGCCCGTATTAAATATATGAGAGGGTCTTTGGGCCAAACACGGGCTGGCGGTTTTTTCTCACAGCCAGATGTTTTTCAAACAGGGGTACGAAGAGTTCGTGGTCCACACAAACGCGAATAAGCTCAGATACGCTCCAGGCCTGGGCATAGCAGCCACGAGGCTCATGTGGAGGCTCGGCATCAAATATTTCCGATATGGATCCCATGCCGGCCTGGCCCAGGTGCGCGATGAGGTTGTTGATGATAATTCTGGCCTGTTCCCGCCCCATATTTCCTCTTACACGTATGAGGGCATCGATATAGGGCCCCATGAGCCAGGACCAAACCGTACCCTGGTGATAGGCAGCATCGCGCTGCCATACATTGCCGGTATAGTAAGGCCGGTAGGCCGGATCTTCGGGCGAAAGGCTTCTGAGCCCATAAGGCGTGAGCAGCTGGGACTCGATCACCTCGAGTACCTGCGCGGCTCTGGTGGGCGAAAGTAGGGTGTAGGGCAGGCTGATGGTAAACACCTGGTTGGGGCGAATGGCCGTATTTTGCTCATATTCGTTTACATAGTCGTACAAATAGCAGCCCTCTTTGTACCAGAAGGTTTTCAAAAAGGCCCGCTTGACCGCTTTGGCCCTGAGGGTGAAGTGGCGCGCCTGCTCTTTTTGACCCAGCGTGCGGTAAAAGTGGGCCATGATTTCCAGGGCGTTATACCACAATGCATTGATTTCCACGCACTTACCTTTCCGGGGTGTCACCACCCAGTCATCCACCTTGGCATCCATCCAGGTGAGTTGCACACCGTCTTCTCCACCGCTTAGCAAGCCGTCATCCTCAACGCGTATGTTATAGCGGGTGCCCGCATCGTGGTGCTCAATGATGGATAAGAGGGCCGGGAGCATTTCATGCTGGATAAACTGCCGGTCCTGCGTATGCAGCCAATATTTGTACACCGCAATAAAAAACCACAAACTGGCATCTATGGTATTGTATTCGGGTTGTTGTTCAAAATCCGGGAAGCGGTTGGGGATCATTCCCTGGTCAATGTAGCGAGAAAAACCCTTCAGGATCATCTTGGCATCCTCCTGCCTGCCGCTTGCCAGGCACAGGCCGGGCAGGGCGATCATGCTGTCCCGGCCCCAGTCGGAAAACCAGGGGTAGCCGGCTATGATACTTTTGTAGTGATGATTTTTTTGCACAATAAACTGGTCGGCAGCCAGTATCAGCTGTTCCAGGCTTTCATGCTTGCATCCGGCCTGGTTGAGGAGGCGCTGCCGCCTCAAACTTTCGCGGGTAAGCATCACAAAGGGGTCTTTGCCTGCGGGATTTTCAGTGGAAATGATGATGCCTATGCGGTCTCCTTCCTGCATAGAAACCGATAATTTCCCATAAGAAAAGAGGTCTTCATGTCCACGCTGGCCACGTTCCAAATCGCGCGTATATTCGAAATGGTAGTACCAGGCAGGCTGATAGGAAAAATCCGAACCCTCCAGTGAGAGGTAAATCGGAGGCAAAGCCTCGTAGGGCCGGCAGCTGAATATACCGTTTTCGAAGGTAGCCTGCGTGTTCAATTCGCCGTTGGCAGCGGTAAGCTCGTGAAAGGAGCGCCCTGCCACCAGGGGGTTTAGCTCCAGGGTAAAGCGCTGGTTGGCCTTTTCTGCTTCATAAATGAGCAGAGTGGTGTTCTCTCCGTGCACACAGGCAATGGTTTTTTTCAGCCGGATGCCGTTGGCTTTATAAGTGAACTGAGGAAAAAAATCTTTTTCAAATTTCTGGAGGAAAATGTAGCCATCGGGATGGATGGCGTTCTGGTATTTGTTACAACTCAACTCATAAGACTTGTCCGAAGTGTGAATCACCTCGTCCATTTTTGCCAGCATCACATAGCGTTCAATGGGAGGCCGGAGTGCTGCCACCAGCAGGCCGTGATACCGGCGCGTATTGGCGCCTGCGATGGTCGAACTGGCATACCCGCCCAGTCCGTTGGTTTCAATCCATTCGTGCTTGGTGGCGAGATCATAAATTTGGGTGGTGGTGCTATCAATAACGAGCGTCATGTCTTTTAATGCTTACTTGGTTAGGTGTTTTTATTAGTCTGTATTCAGTCCGGTTATTATTACCCTTCTTCAGGAAGATAATCAATGATTTTTCTCACCACGTTATGAGATTTTTCTGATCTCAGGGGGATTCATTGTTCGACATCCGAAAATTAAGGGAAATGCAGTTCACTCAATAACCACTTTGGCCATACTTCCTTACAAACTGCCTCTTTATTTTTCATCGCTTCATTTGCCAATTAATTGTTCAATAAAAAATGTTTATTGACTGTAAAAACTGTATTTAAGAGAAAAATGCCTGGTTTTATCCCATTGTATGCATGATAGGAATGAGAAAGTCTGCTTTTCGCATATTTGAAATGATAAAAATGCATACAAAAGGGAATAAAATATTACATACGGGCTTTTTGTGGCCTGGGAATCCGATAATATGCATGCATTT
>RFHT01000614.1 GCA_003696835.1 Bacteroidota bacterium | reverse complement strand
CAGCAAGCCCAGCAGCATGGCCAACGTACAACAGCTTACAATCAGCCCTGGACGAATGCGGCGTGTTGGGTATGTCTGAGGTGCGTTCTTCATTTTTTTAGTCAAAAAAAAACGTAAAAGGCGGGCGTGTATGCCTAAAGTCAGGATCAATATAGGCGGCAATGGGGTATTTTACAAGTATGGAAAATATTAAAATTCCAATACTGAAATGAATGCGTTTGTTGATTAATATCGAATAAAGATGAACGAATGAGGGTTATAGAAGGCTTTGCAATCCAAAAGGGATATTATGGAAAATCTACCAGGGTATCATTTACTCCTGCCACCAGCCCATAGCCCCCATCAATATTTGAGAAAATGTTGTTGGGATAGAGAAAAATACGCTCCAGGTCGCCGGGCTGCTGTTGGGAGACCAAAAAGCTGTAATAGCTGCTGGAAATGAACTGGATTTGGGCACTGATATGCTCATAATAATGGGGGGTTCCCTGTACACTGAGGTAATCCGTTAATGGAGAGAATAACACAAAGACATCCTCCTTGAGACATGGGAGGTTTTGCCATATCTCCCCAGTAGCACATATTGATGCCTCAGAAGGGTTTGGAATCATAAAACTCTGGCTTCCCAGCCCCTGGCTTTCCCCGTTGAACTCCCCCCTGTAGTTTACCCTTAAGTAGTGTTTTTGCGGTGCTTTCCAGATAATTTGGGCTGCATTGTAAGGAGCCGGGCAGCCCGAACAGGGAAAGAGTGAATCAAGGTGGTGTGTCTCTAAAATGGGATATCGAAGAGGAACGAGCTCCGGGTGTGAAGTGACAGAGGGAAAGCCCTCGGCCTCCACTTCAAAGTGATAGGCCTTTCCTGGCTGTACATAAAAAGCAGGCCTCAGGCTATATCGTCCCGAATCAGAATAGCGCAGGGTATCAATGAATATACCTGCTTCAAACAGCTTGATTCTAGCATGAGCCACAACCGGCAGGGTATCGGCAGGGGCCAATGGCGGGAGGCTGTGAAGCAACTGCACTTCCAGGGGTTGGTGAGGGTTGAGCCAGGCGTTTAGCACCAGGCGGTCGCCTGGGTAGGGAGGGAGTATTTGATGACTGAAGTCCTGCTCACAGCCCACAAACCCTGCCCATAACAGCAGGCCAGCCAAGAGCCAATAGCTTGTATGTACGTTCATATTTCTATTTAGCAGTTGGCAGAAAAAACAATAAACCCAGTTTAAAGGAAACATCGGGATGCTCAACAAATAAGTCACCACTTATTTTGTCTGAATACTGCCCTTTTACAGAAGCACTGAATGCTACCTGATTGGTGAAAAAGACATTCAGCCCCACCCCGCCAGCTACAAACCAATCCGTGGAACGGCTTTTTTGGAAGGAGGGAATTCCTCCATCAGTGCGCAGAGAAGAAGCCGAGAGAAACAGCAAACCCGATTCCGCCCAAATGAACCAAGCGAGAGGCCCTTTACGCGCAAAAGGATAATACTGTACAAAGGGCGATATCCCCAACTGGAAAAAATGATTTGTACTACGGAATATATTCCCATCCTGATACCTGAGAGGGAGTTTACCCCCAATGGCCCAGCCATCTTTTACAAAAACCCCCAACATAGGGTCCAATTGGAGGTCCAGCATGGTATTGTCTGAGCCTTTGGGTGAAGTAAGGTTTCCATTGAGATAGCCACCCAGCAGAAGTTGGTTTTTTTCGGTTTGTGTCCAGGCCGCTGAAGTGAGCGAGCACAGAAGCAGGAAAATGAGTACTTTTTTCATAATATGAGAATTTTTTATTAAAAAATCCATTGATAAGAAATGTATGGAGTGAAGGGCAATAAGGTAAAACCTGTTATTTTTCCGGGTCTGGGAATATGCTCATTTCCCCGAATGATGAATCCCGGCGGCTTTACTTGCAGGTAAAGGGGGTTTTTTCGGTTATAGGCATTGTAAACGCCAAATTGCCATTTCTTTTTTTGGGCTGAATGCGGGGCTTTCTGGTAGGTAAATCCTATATCCAGCCGGTGGTATATGGGAAAACGGGCCGGGCTTTCTGGATAAACAAATGCATTGTTGCCGTCTGGCCCTATATACCTGCTCATAGGGAGGTAGGCTGGCCTGCCACTGTGCAACTGCCAGACAGGCGAAAACGATAATTTTTCGGATAATTGTATAGCTGCCACCAACTGCAGGTTGTGTCTTTGGTCGTATAGGGTAGGCAAGCTTCTGCCATCTAACAAAGCGGTAAACCGCTGGTCACTCTTTGAAAAGGTATAAGAAATCCATGCCTGCCAGTAAGGGCTTTGATACTTGATGAGCGATTCTAGTCCAAAGCTTTGTGCCTCCCCATTTTGTAAAAAATCATCTTGCTGGCTCAGGTCAGGTAAAAGTTCAAACTCTAATTCGCGGGGCCTGTACAGCACCAGGCCCGTAGCTTTTCTATAGTATCCCTCTATTTGTATCAGCAAGTCCGACTCTGTTTTACCCCATGAAACCCCCAAGGCGTATTGATGTCCACGCTGGAGCGGAAAATGTCTTGAGGCTGGCATCCAGATATCATTAGGTAAGCCCAGGTTGGTTCCCGAAACCAAGTGAAGACTCTGCGAAACTTTGCCAACACTGGCCGAAAGTTTCAGGGACTTTCCCACTTGGAAAGAGAGGCTCAGGCGAGGTTCGATAAAGGTGAAATTTGTATCAGCATCGGGATAGTGCAGCATGCGAATGCCCGGGCGAACAGCCCATTGGCGGTAAGTCCAGTTGATTTCCCACCAATGGTTGAACAAATACCGCCGATTTACAATGGTTTGGTTCAGCTCATTTTTTTGGAAAAACCGCCATTGCTTGCCCGATATACCTGCAGCGAGGCTGAAAGCAGGAGAAAATGATTTTTTTATGGAGGTGCTTATGCCCATATCAGTCAATCTATAGAGGGAGCTTAGCTGCAGGCGCAAGACTGAGTCGGCTTCAGTTTCTATTTCCGTTAGTTTTCTGCTGTAGCGATAGTGAGAGAGCGCAAGCACCGTGCGAGCTTCCCAGCCCTTTGCCCACGATGCATGATGGGTGAGGCTAAGGCCGCTATTTCCCCAATAAAAGCCATCCTTACTCTCTGAATGGCGAAACGTTCCACTCCGACCGTTTACATGATCATTTCCGAAAAATACCGAAAGACGCAACTTTCCCAAGCCTTTGAGCGTTGCATTTACCCTTGCGTTGGCATCATAGAGCCAGTAGCCGAAAAAATCCTCTCTGCTGCCGGCTTTGTAGCGGAAATACATCGGTAGGGTAAGCAAGCTTAAATACGAAAGCCTGCCAGCCAGCATGTAGTCTCCCCTGATAGCAGCAAGGGTATCAGTGGTGTAAATGCTAGAACTCAGCAGCCCGATACTTGCCTGTCGCTCCTTTTTTGCTCGCTTGTCCGATTCTGTTTGCAAATCCATTACTGCAGCAATTCGGTTCCCATAGCGGGCAGGAAACATCCCTTTGTAGAGCTCCATACGCTGAATGGCCCTGGCATGAAAAGTACTGCTAATTCCCAGCAAATGGTAGGGGTTGTACAAATTCATCTCATCGAGGAGGATGAGGTTTTGGCCCGGATACCCCCCCCGCACTACCAGGCCACTGCTACCTTCGAGAGCAGTCTGCACCCCAGGAAACAAACTAAGGGTCTTTAGTGGGTCGGATGCGCCCAACAGGGAGGGGATGCGATGAAAATATCCCAGTGAAAGGGATAGCTTATTGAGCTCAACTTGGGTATCGGTAGGACGGCCAACAATTTCTACCGTAGCAACTGTCAGAGGATTGAGTGCCAGTTGAAGACTCGTATCGCGCTCCAGCATGAAGCTGAGTTTTTGGGCATGATAGGAAGGCAAACTCAGGCGCAAGGTGATATAGCTGCCGGGCAGTTCCAACTGAAAAAAGCCTTCTTCATCTGAATATGTCTTTTTTTGCGAATATTTCTCCCTGATTAGCACACTGTCCAGCTTTTCTCCCGAATATGCATCAGTAAGATTGCCCGTAATCCGATATACTTGCCCCCAAAGGCTGCTTTGTACTAGCAAAAGTATCCCTAGCAATGAAACGATGTGCTCTTTCATGCGATTTGGCGTTGGGCAAACTGGGTAAGAAAAAAGCGTCTTCTCCCCCTTAACGAAAAGTTTGGGGGAGAAGACAGTCAAATCATCCCTATTAATTACAATACCGGTCATTTTGTGTGCTCCCTGTGCTGGAACCGTCTTTATCTGTGAGGTTATGAGTCCCGTCAAAATGGTATGTTACAGTATTTATGTATGGATAACAGCCATGTATTAAAGGGCTGACGATCAATGATATACGTACTGCGTAGCCATTAGGTGCTACACATACAGCCCAGTAAACAGGGTCGGAGCGCCAGGTATAAAGGATAAGCAAATATAAGCGGGGGGGGGATTTTCCAAATTAACAAAATATTAATGTTGGAACATCGAAATAAATTTGGTTACTAACTAATTGAATATGAATAAATTGCGGAAGTAGTGCAAAAAAAGCATGCCATGTAAGGTTTTTGGGTAAAAGTGAATAAAAATGTAAGCAAGGAGAGCCAAAGCAAGCACTCCCTTGTCGTATGGATAAGAAAAATGGCTTTTT
>RFHT01000613.1 GCA_003696835.1 Bacteroidota bacterium | reverse complement strand
GCTTTATTCCATTTTGATCCAGAAAAAGTAAATTGGCAGCATCATTATCACATATATTGTTCCATTGTATCTCCAATGCTGACTGAAAGTCGCGATTATCAACTTTTATGGAAATATAATCTAATTCCTTTTTGTAAGGGGATATGTTTTTTTCTAACTGAAAAAATTTCTCAGTGTTATATTCATTTAGGTATATTTGAACTTGTAAATTTTTATCTATGATACAATCCATTGCAGAAACTCCATTATATACGGCGTTTTTAATGGTTTCTAAAATGATAATAGGGCTGCCATGGTTTTTTTCTACATCTACACCAGGACCAGCAAAAAAATCGTAAATACCTACTTTTTTCCATCTTACTTTTCGGGGAGCTAGAAAAACGGGAAGCCACTCTGTTAAGTATTTTTCGAATATTTTAAGCTTGGTTAATGTTCCCTCGTCAAAAGGGCTGCTGTGGATGTTCTTAGACATTTTTCCGAAATATATCTTTCACCATATAAGACTAATTAAGTAATTAAAAATATATTCCGCAACTATAGCAATGAACTATTTTTTTGCATTATAGCTAAAAACAAACGCAATAATACAAATAAATTTAGCAAATCTCAATATTTTGTATAACATACTCCTCACTCCCCCAGCGAAAAGCAATAGTAGGCATCGCCGGGTCGAGTACCGGGCTTGCCGCCGCCGCCTGCTGCTATCACCACATAGGCCTTGCCCTGCACTTCATATATGGTGGGGGTGGCATATCCACCGGCATCCAGTTGGTATTCCCATAGCACCTTGCCCGTTGCTGCCTCAAAAGCCCGGAAGCGTTCGTCCATGCTGGCACCAATAAATATCAGGCCCGAAGCCGTGAGGGCCGGGCCGCCCATGTTGAAGGTGCCGGTGGGAGGCAGGCCGCGGGCTTCCAGTTCGGGGTAAGTGCCCAGGGGCACCTGCCAGGCGATGTTGCCCTTATCCAGGTCAATGGCGCTAAGCGTACCCCAGGGGCGTTTGTTGAGGGGAAAACCTTCGGGGTCTTTAATTTCCCGGTGGCCAGTAGCCAGATAGGGAATTTCCTCGGCAAAACTCAGCCTTAGTTCGTTTTGATTCAGCATGCTTTGCTGGCCTTCTTCCCGCAGGTAGGCAATGAGGGCATCGCGTTCCTGCTGAGCAAGCAGGGCAAATTTGGGCATTTGGCCTTTGCCCTCCAGCAACAACTGCCGCAAATAGTCCAGACTTTTTCCCCGGGCCACCTCCCGCAAACTGCCCAGACCGGGCGAACCCGGGTTGCGGGGGTTGCCAAAGCCGTGGCAGGCAGAGCAGAGGGTGCGGTAGAGATGCCCTCCCAGTTCATATTGGGAGATGCGGCTTTGAGGGGCTGCTTTGACCATCGATATCCATTCTGCCTCATTGCTGGCATTGACGTACAGCATGCGGGTTATGGGGTCGTAGGCAGCACCTCCCCAGTCGGTGCCGCCGTTGAACTGGGGCAGCACCACGCTTGGTTGTATGCCGGGTGGCAGAAAGATGTCGCCGGTTTGCACCTTGCTTAGCCATTCGAGGGCAAACTGCCGGGCCCCGGGGCTGAGGTCTGTGGCTTCGGCAGCCGTGAAGCGCTGCTGCGCGTAGCGCAGCGAGGGGGGAGGAAAAGGCTGAGTAGGCCAGCTTTGCTCACCCGGAATTTCGGAAGGAGGCACCGGCACTTCCTCCACAGGGAAAATGGGCTTGCCCGTTTCCCGCTCCAGCACAAACAAATGCCCCATTTTGGTGGGCTGAGCCACCGCATCCACCAGCTTCCCCTCCCGCTGCACCTGCACCAGGTTGGGCGGGCAGGGCAGGTCGTAGTCCCAGATGTCGTGGTGCACCACCTGGTAGTGCCAGATGCGCTCACCCGTTTCGGCATCCAGAGCCAGTATGCAGTTGGCAAAGAGGTTCTGGCCCGCCCGGTTGCCACCCCAGTGGTCGTAAGCTGCTGAGCCGGTACCACAAAACACCCAGCCACGTTCTTCGTCCAGGGTAAAGCCGCCCCAGGCATTGGCCCCACCTATGCGTTGCCAGGCATCTTCGGGCCAGGTGTCGTACCCATATTCTCCGGGATGGGGAATGGTGTGAAATATCCAGCGCATTTGGCCGCTGCGCACGTCATAGGCCCGTATATGGCCCGGCGCTACCGGAGCGGGCCCCTCGCCCAGGGTGGAGCCCAGAATGAGCAAGTCCTTGTACACCATGCCGGGTGTGGCAGCCGTTACCCACATATAGCGCACCTCCCGTCCCAGACCTTCGTACAGATCCACCCTGCCATCATGGCCAAAGTCCGGCAGTAGCTTGCCCGTTCTGGCATGCAAGCCGTACAAGTTGGAGCCCGCTACGTAAAAAATGCGTTCATCCCCCTGCCCATCCGTCCAGTAGGTGATCCCCCGGTTTACGCCGTGGGCCTGTTTGCCCCCGTAGGGGTCAAATTTCCAGATTTCCCTGCCGCTGCCTGCGTCTAAAGCAATGGCTTTCAAGCCCGGAGAGGAAATATACATAAAGCTGTCAATAACGATGGGATTGCACTCAATGGTGGTAGCAGGCTGCTGGCGCATGTCGCCGGTGCGGTAGGTCCAGGCCAGCTGTAGCTGCCCCACGTTTTGAGGCGTGATTTGCCGGGTGGCGGCATATTTGGCGCCGGAAGCGTCTCCACTGTACATGCGCCAATTTACCGGGGGCTTGGAGGCTGGTTGGCAGGCGGGTTGCCAAATTGCAGCTGGCAACAAAAGGAGTAACAATAAGCGATTGAAGCAGGTCATGTATATAATGCGTTTATGAATGAACAAACATGGCAGAACTATCACCCAAAACTCCGCTTAAACCTTTCCCTCAAACTTTTGAGCCGGCTGACCGGTTCGTTGCTGAACACCAGCCGGATGTACTGACGGCTGTGAAGGTGCCCCCAGTGCGTCATGGGGGTGGCGGCTACTTTGCCCTTTTCCAGCAAAAGGCGCGAGGCCTGCTCGCCATCCAGCCCCAGGGGGCTTACATCCAGCAACTGCGACCAGCCTCCGGCTGCAGGAATCATGGAGTAAGCCGCCAATTGCTCATTCAGCGTATTGCGCCTTCGCTCCAGCTCACCCAGGTATTTGCGGAAATCTGCTTCTGATGATTGCAGCGCTGCCAGGGCGCCAGCCTGGGCAATGCCCGTGGGCGTCACGGCATTGTAAATATGTACCCGCGCAATGTCATCAATAAGAGGCACCGGTGCCACCGCCCAACCCACCCGCCAGCCGATCATGCGATAGATCTTGCTCACTGAACCCACCACAATGCAGCGATGCTGCATGCCGGGATAAGCCAGCGGGTGGAGGAGGCTGCGCCCGTCGAACAGCAGGCTTTCCATGGCGGCGTTATAAATGAGCCAGTAAGCACGCGCCACGCACAGCCGGCAGATTTGTTCCCAGGCTTCGGCCGAAAGCACAGCCCCCGAAGGCATGGACGGATTCATGATAAAGAACGCACGGGTGCGCCCATTGACTACGGCAGGCAACTGCTGCAGA
Organism: Bacteroidota bacterium; assembly: GCA_003696835.1. Classification (GTDB taxonomy): domain Bacteria; phylum Bacteroidota; class Bacteroidia; order J057; family J057; genus J057. Next base: position 1,290 of record RFHT01000613.1, on the reverse strand, counting down.
TCAAGCTCCCAACTGCCCTGCCGCTGCACAAATGGCAGCAGACGTGGCACAGCCCCCACCAGCCTCACCCGGTTGATCATGCCGGCATAAGTAGGGTCGGTGAGAACTACCTCATCGCCCGGATCGGTAGTGGCCAGCAGTATGTCCAGCATGGCCTCGGTAGCCCCACAGGTAATGACCACCTGCCGCTGGCTGTAGCCCGTGCCGTAGTGCCCGTTCAACTGCCGGGCAATTTCGTTTCTCAGGGCCTCCTGCCCCGTAAAGGGCAGGTAACTGTTATCGGCGTCCCGGCCAATGGCAGCCCTGGTAGCCGCTATGGCCTGAGGAGGTGGAGGAATATCGGTATCCAAATTCTCCAGCCTCAGTACCTCCGGGTCCTGGCCTGCTGCATGGGCCACTTCATCTATGGAAAAACCAGGTATGTGTTGAAGGCGTTTGACTGACATGGGCGATGTAAATGAAAAAGATGAGGCGATGATTCATTTTTGCGCACCTGTATCGTTGCGCAATTGTTTGAGAAACTGGGCGGGGCTGGTCCCCCCTGTACCCAGGGCTTGCCCTCCGGAAGGCCCCAGTATGTACTGGGCTACGATTTTCAAATGTTCGTTGCGGAAGTCCATGAGCGCTTGTACGCAGGCCTGGCGGGCTTGCCGGAGCCGGGGCGATGAACTGCACACTGCTGCTAGGTCAGGCCCCTGAGCCAGAAAGCGGATAAAGCGCGCATGGGCCGGTGGCATGTAGGGCTGCATATCGGCCAGGTAGCGGGCTGAGCTTTTTTCGCGATGCTCAATACCCAGGGCGGCATCTATGGATTGGAGCAAGCTGCTTTGGGCAGCGCTGCCGCCGTGGTAGCTTCTCACAGCCGGCTCCACGCCCTCGTAGGTTACAGCGGTAAAGGAGGCCAGGTAGGGGCGTATATGCTGGTAAAAAATAGTGGGGCGGCATCCCTGGCGCATGCGCGCAAGGCTGAGCCGCATGGCCGCCAGTTGGGTCGCCAGAGCCTCCAAGTGCAAGGCCAGCGCATCTTCGTTGCCGGCTGTGGCGGCCTGTCGCATGGCCAGCAGCAGGGCGGGCACCTGCCCGCCCGCCATCTCTACCTCGGCCGTGGCCACGTAGAACCAGCTCTCATCCGGGTAGGAAGTAAATTGCAGCAGGGCCGAAAGGTTTTCGGCCCGGAAAGGCCCTGCAGCCTCCTTCAGCCGCCAGTTGTGCAACACCAGGCTGGCATGCGAAAGAATGGGCAGGCGCCCCAGTCTCCCGGCCACTTCCACCCAGGGTACAGCCAGACAG
>RFHT01000612.1 GCA_003696835.1 Bacteroidota bacterium | reverse complement strand
TTTGATGTGCATGTGCTGGTGCAAAAGGAGGCCAGTGTGCTGGACAGGTACTTTACGCGCTATGGCCTGCGTCCGGCTCATACCTATATTGTACATGCCTACAAAACGGCGGAGGAGCTGCAGGCTACCTTTCCCGGTTTGAAATTTGAGGTGGACGAAAGCGGCCGACGCGCCCCAGGCGATGTGCGCAGCATCATCAAGCTGTACCACCCGGTGTATGACCTGTTTCAGCCCGACCCCCACTTTGATGTGGCGGCCAAAAAGGCCGAGCTGGGCCTGCGCCGGCACGTGTTTCTCTTTTTCGGCTTCATTCGCAAATACAAGGGCCTGCACCACCTCATTCCCGCCTTTGCCAAAGTGCTGCAACAGCGGCAGGATGTCTCTCTGCTCATTGTGGGGGAGTCGTTCTGGCAAACCCTGGACAAACGCAAATGGTCCACCCGCCTGAAAAATGCCCTCTTTGGCCTGGCCAAGCAGTTGTTTTTGCGCAAAAGCGACGACGAACGGCAGTACGATCCCCTGGCGATGATAGCGGAGCTGGGCATAGAGGAATACTGCGTAGTGGTCAATAAGTTTGTGCCCAATGAGGAGGTACACCAGTACTTTCAGGTGAGCGACTGCATCGTCACCTATTACCTCACGGCTACTCCTTCCGGGGTGGAGTCGCTGGCCTACAACTTCAGGCTGCCGGTGCTGGCCACGCGGGTGGGGCATTTTCCCGAAACCATCAAAGAAGGCTTCAACGGCTACCTGGCCGAGCCCGGCGACATAGCCTCCATGGCCGAGCAAATGCTCAAATTTCTCGAACATCCCATTGACCCCAACAATGTGGCCCAGGCCGCCCAACACATGAGCTGGGCCCGCTATGCCGAGGCGGTGATGCGGGAGTAGGATTAGTTGCCGGGCGTTTTCGCTCCCACAGCCAGCTTGACCACATTCCAGTAATTTTTTTCGAGCAGGCCGGTCTCATAGAAGCCACGTGCTTTGATGAGCTTGTGCATCCTGGGCAGTTGGTAGGAGGGTACGCCCATCATCATGTGGTGTTCGAGGTGGTAATTGACGTGGTAGGGGGCAAAGAGCAGCCGCTCCAGGGGGTTGGCGTAGGTGGTGCGGGTATTGCGCAGGGGGTCGGTGGGGTCGGGCACCACGGAGTGCTCGGCGATGGAGCGTATGCGCAGGGAAAACTGGAAGGTGGTGAGGTAGGCACCTATCCACAGCAGGTAGAGCCAGGGGGAGGCCAGCCACCACAGCAGGCCCAGCAGGCCCAGGTTGGCCAGCAGGGGGCCACCCAGGTTGTGGGCGGCGGTGCGGAAAAATTCGCCCCAGCTCCGGTCTTTGCGCGAAACGCGCACCACCTGGCCACCCAGGTTGTACTCCAGATAGCCCAGGTGCATCATGATGAGGCCAATGAGAGCTTTGATGCCCGTTTGGCCGCTGAGGTCGCGAAAGAGCTTGCGAAACATGCTGCGGCGGGAGGTGGGATAGCCCCGCGTGAGCAGCAGGTCGGGGTCATCTTCCAGTCCGGTGCTGATGTGGTGCTTGAAATGGTAGGGCCGGTAGCGCTTCATGTTGTTAAACACGGGGTAGGCCCCCAGCCACTGCCCTATCAGGTCGTTGAGGCGCCTGGAACTGAACACCGACTGGTGGGAGGTATCGTGCATGAGGATGGCGCAGGCCAGCTGCTTTCCACCCAGCACAAAAAGAGAGACGAGCACTGTCCACACATTGGGCCAGATGTACACCAGGGCAAAGGCGCCTGCGATCCAGGCCCAGTGCAGCAGCACTTCCCAGGCAGCCAGCCAGTCGTTTTTCTGCAACAACTGCTTCATTTCTGCCTTCGACAGGTAGGGTGCTGGAGATAGTTTTTGCATGAGGTAAAGATAAGGATTTTTTCGCTTTTGTGGTAGGGCGCCGGAAGGGCTGGGCCGCACAGCAGGCCCACTGCGCAGCAGGCCCCGGGCGGTGCTGATGGGCTGCAAGTCAGCAGTTCGCCTTTGCTGCCCCGGGCTGCCACACTATTTCAAAAAAAATTTTGCCTGAAAAGGCCGATTTAGTACCTTTGCAGCACCCTAAAAATTCCGGTGCAAAACCTCCCGTTTTGCCACATACAGCCGGAGTTTGCAGGAAGGCTCGGGATGTAGCTCAGTCCGGTTAGAGTACTCGTCTGGGGGGCGAGGGGCCGGCAGTTCAAATCTGCCCATCCCGACAATCAAATCAAGCAGCTGTGAACATTTCACAGCTGCTTTTTTGTTGGTCCCTGCCCTGGCAAATTCATTCACCTAATCGGGATTCGCCGAAACGGAGCACTCCCCCCACGTAGGTTTGCAGCACCCGTATATCGCCCAGGGCTGCGGGCTGAGTGCGGAAGGGGTCTTGGCTGAGCACCACGAAGTCGGCCAGCTTACCTGTTTGCAGGCTTCCTTTGAGGTCTTCCTCAAAGGAAGCGTAGGCCGCATGGCGGGTGTAGGCCAGCAGGGCCTCTTCCACGCTGATTTTCTGCCCGGGTACCCAGCCGCCGGGATGGCGGCCGTCGAGGGTGCGCCTGCTTACGGCTGCATATATGCCCTGTATGGGCGAGGCGGGTGCCACGGCCCAGTCGCTGCCAAAGGCCAGGGTGGCTCCGGCATCCAGCAGGGAGCGGAAGGCGTAAGTGGTGCGTATGCGTTCGGGCCCGATGTAGGTTTCTGCCCAGCGGCCGTCGTCAATGGCGTGGTAGGGCTGCATACTGGCAATGACGCCCAGCTGGGCAAAGCGGTGCATATCGGCGGGGTCTATGTGCTGGGCATGCTCCATGCGGAAGCGGCGGTCGCGTGGGCCGTTTTCGGCTGCCACCCGCTGGTAGATGTTCAACAGGCAGGCTATGGCACTGTCGCCTATGGCATGCACCAGCAGGTGCAGGCCGGCGCTGTCGGCACTGGCTATCCAGCGGTATAGCTCCGCTTCCTCATGCAGAAAGAGGCCGTAGTCGTTGGGCTGGTCGGTATAGGGCTGTTTAAAGGCAGCCGTATGCGAGCCCAGGGAGCCATCCACAAAGCCCTTGAGGCAGCCCGTTTTCACCCATTTGTCGTTTTTCAGCCCGGCTCCGGCCAGCTCCTCCCACTGGCTGAGGGGTTTGGCGGCATACAGGCGCAGGCCCAGCCGGCCCTGCTGCTGAAATGTGCGGGCCGTTTCGTAGCTGCTGAGTTCGCCGTTGAGGCCGTCCACATCGTGTACGCTGGTAACGCCATTGGCCCATAAATACTGCATGGCCGCCTCAAAAGCCTCCGCTTTCTGCTGTGCGCTCAGGGGGGGGACATGTTGCAGCAGCAGGTTCATGGCGTTGTCTTTGAGGATACCCGTGGGCCTGCCATCAGCCTGGCGTACAATTTCGCCTCCGGCAGGCTCAGGGGTGTGGGCGTCTATGCCCGCCAGCTGCAGGGCCAGGGAGTTGGCCAGCAGCATGTGCCCGTCGAGCCGAAATACCGCCACGGGGTGCTGGGGGGTGTAGGCATCAATCCAGGATTTGTGGGGCAGCTCACCGCCCCACAAGCTGTGGTCCCAGTTGCCCTCCATGATCCAGCTGCCGGGCGGCAGCTGCTGGGCGTAGTCGGCTATGCGCCGGATAAACTCCTCCGGGCTGGCGGCATCGCGCAAGTCCACGCTCAGCAGGCTGCGGCCACCCGAGATGAGGTGAACATGGCAGTCGATAAAGCCGGGCGCCACAAAGTGGCCGCCCAGGTCCACCACCTGGGTGTGTTCGCCCACAAAAGGGCGCATTTCTTCAGCCTCGCCGATGGCACAAATGGTATCTCCCATTATGGCCATGGCCTCCGAATATGGCCGGGCAGCATCGGCCGTCCATATTCTGGCATGGGTGATCACGAGGGTAGCTTTGGGGCTTTCTCCCCCACAGGCAAAGGCCAGCAGGCTCAGCATGATAATCAGAAGGTTGGATACAGGACGCATAAGCATGGATGCAGGGTGGAACGAAGTGGAGATGCCTTTAAGGTAATGGAACGCAGTGTAGATGCCTTTAAGGTAATGGAGCGAAGCAGAGATGCCACGGGGTCATACAAGTTAGAAAGCAAGCGCATATTTATCAGGATAAATTTGATCGCACATTTGGATAACGTGAGTTCGGGATATTAAGCCGTGATTATCAATCGTTTATCTTTGATACGAATTTCGCAACTATTCAACACCCACAGGGTGAAAAAAAATAATTGTTGTAAGTTGTTCATTTTCAATGGCTTGTGTTAACCACCCCCAGCCCCTCCTTGAAAATGAGGGGAGCTTTTTCGGGCAGGCGGCGCAGCCGCCTGCGAACCTTCAACTC